>JAYUFA010000023.1:0-7667 GCA_043738925.1 Actinomycetota bacterium | reverse complement strand
GCAGAAGCCAAATTCTTCGATCTGTGGCAACACCAACGGCGTGAAGTGGTCGTAGAAGATCGCCGTCTGAATGTCGTCTGTGGTCAGCCCGCTCTGCTCCCACAGCTGTCGCGCGCAGAGCGCCATCTCGGGAATACCCGTGATTGATGGCCGGAAGAACGAACGCATCATGTGTTGATCCTCGGCGGCGCCCTGGGCTGCCCCCGCGATCACTGCTGGCGTGCCCTTCAGATCGCGAGCCCGCTCGAGGGTGGTCACGAGCAGCGCCTGGCCACCATCGGATTCCTGGCAGCAATCGAGCAGGTGCAACGGTTCGACGATCCAACGCGAGTTCTGATGATCGTCGAGGGTGATCGGCCGTTGATAGAAGTGCGCCGCAGGATTCGTGGCGGCGTGCTTGCGATCGGCGACCGCAACGAGACCGAAGTCGCGCGATGTGGCGCCGTACTCGTGCATGTAGCGCGTCGCGAACATCGCCACCCATGACGCGGGTGTCAACAAACCGAACGGCGATGTCCACGAAAACTGCGTCGCGCTGGCCTCAGCGCCGCCGGGATGTGACTGCACCCCGAGGCCGAACCGGTGCCACGAGCGCTCATTGAACGCTCGATACGCCAGCACGTAGTCGGCCTGCCCCGACGCGACCACCATCGCGGCTTGCGCGATTGTTCCGCACGCCGCACCTCCACCGTGAGGGATCATCGAGAAGTGCTTGAGCTCGGTCATCCCCAGGTTGCGGGCCACTTCGATCTCGGGATTCATCTCGGCCGAGAACGTGACCATGCCGTCGACGCGCGATGGATCGAGCCCAGCGTCGTCGCAGGCGCGCACGCATGCTTCGACCGCCAGTTGCATGGGTGTGCGGCCCGATGCTTTATTGAACGTGGTTGCGCCGATGCCGGCGATGGCGGTGGTGCCCGCGTAGTTGGTTCGTGACATGCCCATCAGCTCCGCGTCGCAGTGTCGGTCGACTTGAGAACACCGGCGGGGCGAAACTGTGGCAGCACCACATCGTCGGCGGCGTCGAGCCAACACAGCTCGAGCGCCATGCCGACCAACAGCTCGTCACGCTCACATTCCACGATGTTCGAGACGATTCGCACGCCCTCATCGAGCTCGACCAAACCAACGAACAATGGGTACTCGAAGCCGGGCACCTGCGGATGGTGGGGCACCGCGAAGCTGTACAACGTGGCTTGCCCTGAGGCGACCTGCCATTCAGGCGTTGCCGGCATCTCGCCGGTTCGCGGGTTGCGCACCATGGGTGGATACACGCAGGTGGCGTCGCGAAACGTCTGGATACGCAGCTCGCGGGCACGGCAGCCGTCCCAGAACCATTCGTTGTCGGCGTTGATGCTCGGTTGTGGTCGGCGCGGCTGTTCGCTCATTGGGTCTCCGGTCAGCGTCGTTGACATGTCGGACAGAACGTGGTGCCTCGTGCGTCGAGCACAGTGCGGCGCAGGAGCGTTCCGCAACGCAGGCACGGCTCGTCGCCCCGGCCGTAGCACGCGAGGGCGTGCTGGTTCTCGCCATGGCCCCCCTCGAAATTGCGATAGTCGCGCAACGTGGTGCCGCCGTTGTCGATGCCTTGCGCGAGCACATGTCGAATGGCCTCATGCAACCTCGCGGCCTGCGGCCGAGTGATCGAGCGCGACGCAGGATGAAGACGCGCGCGCCAGAGTGCCTCATCCGCATAGATATTGCCGACGCCCGCCACGGGTCGCTGCGAGAGCAACTGCGTCTTGACCCGAGCCGTGCTTGAGCGCAGCACCTTCCACAGCTGTTGTTCGGTGAACGCGTCGTCAAAGGGCTCGGGCCCTTGCGCGGCGAGAGTCGGCAGCGACAGGTACTGCCCGGTCGGCACGACCGCGATGCGCCCGAAGCGACGCACGTCGCGGTACTCGAGGGTCGCTCCATCATCGAGAAGCCAATGCGCCCGAACGTAGGGATCGCGTTCGGTCGTTGACGCGATCCGCAGCAGGCCCGTCATGCCGAGATGCACGATCAGCTCGTGCGCGTTGTCGAGCCCGAACAGCAGGTACTTGCCGCGTCGACCGACCTCGTCGATGCGCGCTCCGGTTGCCGCGGTCGCCGAAGCGAACTTCGCAGATGCATGTGCCTCGGCGTCGACGATGCGTCGGCCGGTCAGACGAGGTGCGAGCTGGCGTCGGATCGTTTCGACCTCGGGTAGCTCGGGCACGCGGTCACGGTAGCGTCGTTGCCCGTGACGGAACGCTTCGATGAGATCCTCGCGGAGGCGCGTGTGCTCGCCGAGCTCGATGCCGCGCGTGCGGAGGTGTGGGTTTCGGGCCTCCTCGCGGAGTGGCCTGACGTCGATGAGCTCATGGCCGCGCTGCGCGTCAGTCGCAGCGCCGAGGCCATGGCGATTGCGTGTGCGCTCACCGCCATCGCGCCGGCCGCTGCCGTGGTCGTCGCTGAGCTGGTTTCGCCAGGCCTCGCCAAACCGCCCTGGGCCGACGCGGTTGGCACTGCGCAGGCGCAGCAGGCGTGGGAGATCGTCGACCCGTTCAGCGGCAACGTGTCGGTCGTCATTGAGTACGAGCACGCCGACCTCGTACGCCACTCGTTACTGGTCGAGATCGAGGACGCCCTCGCGGTAGACCTTCATTTCGGTCCACCGGGCTTGGTCGATGATGCCTTCGACGAATCGGATACGCGATCGTTGACCGTGCTTGCGTGGCCAGTCGACCGCGCGATAGCTCGCATTGCCGCCGCGATCGCAGCGACGACAGCGCACAACGATCCTCCGGTGACCGACGAGTACCTGATGAACATCGCGCTGGTCGCGGCGCGCGTCGGCATAGCGTCGACCGCGGCCGAGGAACACGACTCGTTGGTCGGACCGGCGCAGATCGTCGGACGCTCCGTGTCCCGCTACGGCACGCGTGACGCGGCCGAAGCCGAAGGTGATGCGATGGCCGTCGAGATGATGCGCTCGGCGCTACAGCGACAGTTGGCTTTGCCGCAGCCTGTCGTGCTGGTGCGCGAGGGCGCTGCGACGTTGCGCGCCACACTCCTTGCGGCAATCGCGCCCGATCTTGACGCCCTCGTCGATGATGTCGGCCTCGGCGATCCGGACTCGCTCGACGACGCGACGTTGCTCGCTCGTCTTGCCGGAACATTTGTCGTTCCCGGCGCGCTCGCGATGTTCTCGCCAATCGAGCGCGAAGCGGTGCGCGGCATCGAGTGGGCCGACTGGTTGGGAGCCGTGATTCCGTTGGTGCGCGGTGGCGTGGGCGCGGCCGCCGATCCGCTCGAACTGGTCCGCAACATCAACCGTTGTCCCGAAGTGGCCACGACCGTGCCCAAACGCGACGTTCCCCTTGTTGCCGATGCGTTTGCACGCGTGCTGCACGCGTGGGAACTCACCGGCGTGATCGACGTCGATGGTCGCCTCACTGAGCTCGGCGCGTGGATCGCGCCGCGCGCCCTGTTGGACGCCTGGACCGGGCGAACTTCGAACGCTTCTTGACCCAAGCAAGCGCTGTTCTGCCAGGTCGCACTCCGCTATCGGCTCGTCCGTCCGCTCGGCCGAACTCGTTCGCCAACCTGTGGTGGGCGAACGAAGCACGAGCAGGGTACCGAAAGGGCTGTTGTGGTGGGCTGGTGGGCTCGTGGGCTGGTGGGCTGGTCGGCTGGTCGGCTGGTGTCGGGGGCGCGGTCGCGGGCTGCTGACGAGCTTTGAAGGATTGCGCACCTGGGCGGTGCCTAACTCTTCTAGGAACACGGCGGGTCATGGGTGTGGCGAGATGCCCGCGCCTCCAACAACGTCGCATCGACCGAGAAATGTTCGCTCGAGATCGAGCGGCGCAGCTTCGCTTGGCGGACCACCGCAGCGAAGAACTCATCCGCGACGTCATGATCGAGCAAGCGGCGGCGGTCTTCGAAAACGTTGACGCGTCAAACGCCGCCTGATCGATGCGCATGTCCAAGAACCACTTGAAAAACAAGTCGTCGTTGAGTCGTTCGCAGAACGCTCGCTCCGAACGCATCGAGTACATCGCCATCAACACTGTTGCCTTCAACACTGTTGCCTTCAACAGGGCTTGCGACGCGAGGCTCGAGCGGCCCGAGTCCGCGTACATCTCATCGACGGTCTCGTCGAGATCCGCGAGGACCGCGTCGACAACCACCCGGATCCGCCGGATCGGATGATCCTCGGGATCAACGAATCCGGGCCCAACATCGCCAACATCGCCCACTGAGGATCAACAGCTCCACGCACAACCGACAGAATTTCCGATCCCACGACAAATCGCGAGCACCATCAGCGGATCTTCAGCACCCGGCTAACGCCCCGCGAGGGCTCGCATCGTGGCCGCGGCGGTGCTCTGCAAAAGGTCGTCGTCGGACACGACGAAGCCCGGATGCGGGCGCCCGTCTGCGTCGGCGAGCACGACGAGCACAGCACGCTCGTCGTCGAGTACGACCTCGCGCGCGTCGCGATAGGTCAGCGTGCTTCCCGACGCGTCGAGCACCGCCTGCACGACAGCTTCCTGCGGATCGGTTGACCTGCCACGGCCGCTGTCGAGATCACCGGTCGACGCGACGTGCACCGTGGTGCCGAGGTCGTTCAGTTCGACAACGAGGCGAGGCGTGAGCAGATCGGTCGGCGTGCCGGCGACGTACTGGTTGCAGATGGTGGCGAACGTGTGCGTTGTGGTGCGCAGCAACGGTAGCGACGACGGGTCGATGATCGTGCCGTGACGCCCGAGGAAATGAACCCCGGCGGAGGTCGTGCCGGGCGTGCGCAAGAACACCGTCACCGTTTCGTCCTGCGAGAACGTGCCCTCGAGTGAACCCGCTCGCACCGCGTGAACGAACCGGGAGAAAAGTCGGTACGTCCGAGTCGGCGACAGGGTCGCCAGATCAGGTTTGCGTAAGAAAAGCACCGGTTGATCGTCGTTCGGGAGGTGCAGATAGGCGAGCAGGTCGAGCTTGGTCGCCGCAGCCAGTTGATCGAGTCCGGCGTCAACCAGGCTGTGCAGCACGCGCTCATTGGCGCTGAGCAGGGATTTTTCGCTCGATTCGGCGGTGGGCAAGATCGCGGCGAGGCCGCGTCCGAGTCCACTCCTGGGGGCTGTGCTCACGGGTGTGGATGATACTGAGGGGGTGCCGGCGCCGGCCTGGGCAGTCCGGCCTAAATAGTCGTCGACGCGTACGATCCACGATGTCAAGTACCCGGTCGGTGGAGATGCACGCAGTAGCGTGCGGCGCCATGGCTGTGGTCGCGCTCGTGAACCAAAAGGGCGGTGTCGGCAAGACCACCGTCACGTTGGGTCTCGCTGGGGCCGCCGCCGCCCTCGGGGTCCGCTGCCTTGTTGTCGACATCGATCCGCAGGCAAACGCGACCTCGGGACTCGGTGTCTGGGACCCGCCGATCACCGTTGACGCGGCTCTCGCAGAGGAGCAGCCTGGCGCGCTGAGGAGCTGCATCGTGGCGTCGGGGTGGCCAAGCGCAGCCGGCCGCCTTCCGATGGTCGTTGCGTCGAGTCCCGCGCTGGCGTCGCGCGAGCCGCAACTCGCGCTCGATCCGCTTGGCGCGCAAGAACGTTTGCGCATAGCGATGCAAGGCCAGAACTTCGATCTCGTTTTCATCGATTGCCCGCCGTCACTTGGGTTGCTCACCGTCAACGGCTTGTTTGCGGCGGATTGCGCGCTCGTTGTCACCGAGCCGGGCGCGTGGGCTACCGATGGCGTTGCGCAGATCGTGCGCACCATCGAACGCGTCAGTCAGCGGCGTCGAGAGCCGCTCGGGTTGGCGGGAATTGCGGTCAATCGACTCGGGCGCACGCGTGACGCCGTCTACTGGTATCAGCAGTTGTGCGAGGCGTACCCGAACATGGTGTTGCCGCCCGTGCACTTGCGCGCTGCGATCGCCGAGGCCACGGCTCAATCCGTGCCGGTGCATATGCTCGGAGCGCGCCCCGGGGCGGCCGAAGCAGCGGCAGAATTCGACGCGTTGTTCCGCCGCGTCGTGGCCTCCACGCGCACATGATGGCTACACGGGAGGCTGAGCATGGCGAGCTATGACCCGCAGCGCAATCGAGCGCGGTCACGTCCGACGGGCGGCGACGAGCCAGCGCCCGTGGATGTGCTCCTCGGGGTGCCTGCGCCAGCCACGACGCCAGTCGATTCCCCGCGGATTGTCGCCGACGACGCGCCGACCCTCACCGACACCCAAACCCACGCCCACGGGCCCGACTGCGACCATGATCACGACCATGGGACCCAGCTCGACGCCCGAGTGCTCGTGGCTGCTGCGGCGGCGGTTGTCGCCGTGGTCGCCGTGTTGGTTCGAAGGCGACGCGGAACGCACTGATCAGCTGGCCACCGCGAGCTGGGTCACCGCCGGAGCGTTGTCGCCGAGCACACCGAGTTCGACGCGGCGCCGGATTTCGGCCTGGCCCTCGGGGCATTGCGCGGCGTAGGGGCACCAACCACACAGTGGCCCCGGTTTCGGCTCGAACACCTCGGTAGCGCACGCCGTCTGCATGTTGGTCCAGGTGATACCGAGCTGGTTGACCACCGGCTCGACCGCTGCCGGCGTGACTGCGATCTCCACCGACTTCTGGCCGAGATACAACAGCCGCGCCTTGCTCGGACGTTCACCCAACGACGCCTCGATGGCGGCGGCGTAAAGCAGCACCTGCGCCAGCCGATCGTCGGTGTAGCGCGGCCGCGGCGCGCGACCCGATTTGTAGTCGGCCACTTCGAGCGAGCCATCGGGACCGCGTTCGAGCCGATCGACGATGCCGCGAAAGGGCACCGACCCCAATTCGGTGAGCACGTTCTGCTCGGTCGCGATGACGTCGACACGCGTGGGGTCTTCGAGCTTCCACAAGCCATCGATGGCCAGCCAGCCCTTCCACCGGAACTCGCGTCCGCCTTGCTCGTCGAGACCCAACGCTTGATAGTGAGGATCGCTCTCCGTGTCGGGCCAAACGTCGCGGGCCACCACCTTGGCGCGCTCGCGAGTGCGTTGAGCCGCAGGATGTTGGAAGAGCAGTTCGAGGACCCGGTGCGCGAAAGTACCGGTGAGCGCTGCGGCCCCCGGCGGGTCGGGCAGGCGGTCGATGTAGCGCAGCTTCCACCGGCGTGAGCACTGCTCGAAGGTGGACGCGCTCGACGGCGACAGATGGCGCGGCATGCCCGGCGTGCGATCGTCATCGGTTGCCGTCGCGTCGAGCAGCAGCGCCTCGGCCACCTCGGGATCGGTGACGTCGAACGCCACAGTATCGAACAACGCATCGCCAAGCGGTAGGTCGTCGCCGTCGAACAGTTCCACAGACGTAGTTCTACACGCCCCCTGTGACACCGAGGAGGGCGAGGCTTTAGATGTCGAGGACCTCGGTGTCCATCAGCGCCGAGTTCTCGATGAGGAAGTCGCGTCGGCGAGCGACGTCGCTGCCCATCAACGTCTCGAAGATGGCCTCGGCCTCGGCAACGAGGAGCGCATCCTCCATCGTGATGCGCCGCAGGATGCGTGTATGGGGGTCGAGCGCGGCCTCGGCGAGCTCATCGACGTTCATCTCGCCAAGACCCTTGAAGCGCTGCCAGCGGATGTTCTCGACCTTACGATTGCCCTTGGCCAACTCGGCCGTGATCGCATCGCGCTCGCCATCGCTGAACGCGCGATAATTGGT
>JAYUFA010000022.1:0-7678 GCA_043738925.1 Actinomycetota bacterium | reverse complement strand
GCGGTCTGTGCACGATGGCCACGAACGACATGCTCCTCGCGGACCCGGCTTGCGTCGGTCGCCCGCTCCCCACCGCGCAGGTCGCGATTCTCGACGATGACGGTCAACCGTTGCCCGATGGCGAGATCGGCCACGTCTGTGTTCGCGGCCCGATGGTGATGCCGGGCTACTTCGACAACCCCGACGCGACTGCGGCCGCGCTCTTCCCCGGACGTTGGTTGAACAGTGGCGACTTCGGACGCATCGTCGACGACACGTTGTATCTCGAATCACGCAAGCGCGACATGATCATCCGTGGCGGCGAGAACATCTATCCGATCGAAATCGAGAATCGCCTCGACGAACACCCCGACGTGTTGGAGGTCGCCGTGATCGGTGTCGATCACCGAACGCTTGGCCAAGAGGTAAAGGCCGTCGTCGTTCCGCGCCACGGACGCGTGATCGATGTCGACGAACTCAAGCAGTTCGTGGGCGACACGCTCGCTTACTACAAGGTGCCTGCGTACATCGATATTCGCCACGAAGCCTTGCCGCGCAACGCGACGGGCAAGGTCATGAAACACGTGCTCTCGGGGGACGCCGAGAACACGTTCGTCGAGGAATAGGCCGATGCTCTTCGCCGATGTATTGCAGAAGACACGCGCCGAGGTCGGCGATCACATCGCCTACGTCGCGGCAGACGGATGGCCGGTCACGTACCGCGAGCTCGATCAGTTCAGTGACGAGGCCGCGGTCGGCCTGGCGCGCCACGGCGTGCGCGAAGGCGACGTGGTCGGCGTAGCGATGCCGTCGAACGTCGACTTCGTCGTCACGTACGCGGCGCTCGACAAACTGGGCGCATGCGCGGCGGGCGTGAACCCGTTTCTGATGGCACGCGAGCGAAAGGGTGCGCTCGAGACGGCAACTCCTCGTTTCGTGATTGCGACGCGTGCGCTCACCGATGGCGTGCCCGACGGCGTCGCGGTGATCGAGGTCGAAGTGGCAACGCGCGCCGACGAGATCCTGCGCGGTCTGCGTGTGAACAACGAAGCGCCGCCGATCTTGGCGCCGGACCTCGATCGGAAGTCGGCGATCGTGTTCACGTCCGGCTCGACCGGGCTTCCCAAAGGCGCTCTCTTTCGCGAACGGCAGATGCGTGCCATCTTCGATATGGACAATGGGGGCAGTGCCGGGTACACGGGAACGGCGCACTCGATCGCGGCGACGCAGTGGGCTCACGTCGGCGGGATGACCAAGCTGCCATGGATGCTGTCGGGGGGCGGCACCACGCACCTAATGCACAAATGGCGCGCCGCGACCGTGCTCGAGTACACGTCGCACTATCGCATGCCCGCGCTCAACGCGGGCCCATCGCAGGTGGCGCTCATGTTGCGCCAACCCGACCTCGACCAGTACGACTTCAGCAGCGTCAAGGCGATCATCGCCGGCATGGGCCCATCGAGCCCGGGTCTCATTGTCGAAGCACGCGAGCGTTTTCAAGCTGCGTACTCGGTGCGGTACTCGTCGACTGAATCAGGCGGCGTGGGCTGCGCGACCGCGCTCGACGCCCCTGACGAGGAAGCGTTGTACACCGTCGGACGCCCGCGGCCGTTCGTCGAGTGCAAGGTTGCCGACGACGATGGCAACGAGCTGCCGATCGGTGAAATCGGCGAGATGCTCGTGCGTCACCACGGTGTGATGGCCGAGTACTACAACAACCCGGAGGAGACCGCTCGCACGCTGATCGACGGATGGCTGCGTACCGGTGACCTGGGCGTGAAGGATGACCGAGACTGTTTCCGCGTTGCCGGCCGCATCAAAGAGATGTTCATCCGCGGCGGCTACAAGATCTACCCGGTCGAAGTCGAAAAGGTGTTGAGCGAGCATCCCAAGGTGCACGAGATCGCAGTGATCCCACGACCCGACGATGTGATGGGCGAGATCGGCGTCGCGGTGGTCGTGGCGCGCAACCCGGCCGATCCACCGAGCCTGGAAGACCTACGGACCTTCGCCCAGGACAAACTCGCTCGTTACAAGTTGCCCGAACGCATTCGCTACGACAGCGAGATCCCCATGAACTCGTCGTACAAAGTGGACCGACTGTCTCTCAA
This sequence comes from Actinomycetota bacterium, assembly GCA_043738925.1. Classification (GTDB taxonomy): domain Bacteria; phylum Actinomycetota; class Acidimicrobiia; order Acidimicrobiales; family WLNW01; genus WLNW01. The sequence goes on along the minus strand of JAYUFA010000022.1, from coordinate 5,588 downwards.
AGCCCGCGAGAGCACCGAGCCGAGCGACTGAGCGAGGCGACCCGACAGCACCGAGCCGAGCGACTGAGCGAGCGTCAGCGTTTTGGTCGGCCGCGCCGGGCGTCGCGCTCGTGGCGAGCGCGCTCCTCGTCGCGTTGCAGCATCTGGTCGATCTCGGCGCGCAACGCTCGATAGCGTGCGAGTCGCGCAGTAGGTATCGCGTCACGCACCGCACAGTTCGGCTCATGGTCGTGTGCGCAGTCGGCGAATCGGCACTCGGGCGCGAGCGCATCGACATCGGCGAACACGCGATGCAGGGCGTCTTCGTCGGCGCTGATACCGACCGAGCGGATGCCAGGTGTGTCGATCAGCGCGCCGCCACCCGGCACGACGATCAATTCGCGCGCCACGGTGGTGTGTCGACCTTTGGCGTCGCGCGAGCGCACCTCGTTCGTTGCCTGACGCTCGCGGCCGAGCAACAAGTTGACCAACGTGGACTTGCCGGCGCCGGACGCACCGACGAGTGCGCACGTGGTGCGCGGCGCAACGAGCGCGAGTAACCGGTCGAGTCCGCGGTGATCGACACGGCTGGTGGCGATGACCTCGACGCCGGGCGCGGTTGCCTCGACCACGGTGGCGATTTCCGCGTAAAGCTCGGTGCGATCAGCTTTGGTCAGCACGACCACCGGCTGAGCGCCGCTGTCCCAGGCGAGCACGAGGAAACGTTCGAGGCGCCCGGGCGGCAGGACACGATCGAGACCGTGCACGAACGCGACGTTGTCGACGTTTGCCACAAGCACCTGATCAACGAGCGCCTCGGACGGATCGCGGCGCACCAGCGTGTGTCGTCGCGGCAACACACGCGCGATCAGTAGCTTTTCATCAGGGCCCGGCTCGAGGGTGACCCAGTCGCCGGTCGCGGGCGCCACGTCGCCCTGCGAACGCGTCGAGTCGGAGATCGCACGCACGACGCCCGCGTGCGTGACGACATCGCACTCGCCGCGATCGACGCGCACGATACGCCCAGCCAAACTGGCCACATCGTCGAGGCATGCGGCCCACGCATCGTCCCAGCCGTATGCCGCAAGGTCGGTCAACGAACGAACCAAGGACAGATCAGTTGCATGGTCGCTCAGCGTAGAGGAGCGCTCATCACGCCCACGCTCGGGCTCATGACTGTGCGACGATCACCCAAAGCCTTTCGAGGCAGCGAACAACCGCTTCGGCATTGCCGCGAGCGCGAAACGGAACGCGGCCCGAACCGATCAACGTCCGCCAACGTTCGAGCGCCGCCGCCGCCTCGTTGCGCACTTCGTCGTCGGAGCAACCGACCGCGAGCCCGAGACGCGCCGCGGCCGTGTCCTCGAGCACCAGGCGTCGTACCTGCGTGCACAAGGACGAAGCCAACCCCAGTTCGCCGCGCACGTCGGCCCTCGCGAGCGCGAACTCCTCCGAACGCCAGGAGTCGAGAAGGAGTTCGTCGATTCTCTCGTCAAGTGATGACACAAGGGCTGCGCCGTCGCCACCGGCGCGGAACGATCGCAACGCGAGCTCGGCCAGCGCGGCCGAGACACTGATTGCTTGCGACGCGTCGAGCGTGACACGTTCGACAAGATCGATCACCGCGTGCGGCACCGACGTCGTGGCCGCAGCGGCAACTCGCACGCCCAACTCGCGCGGGCTCGCGGCTTCATCTGGATCGCTGTCGTCGCCTTCCACAATCAACGCGCACATCGCAACGGGGCCAGAAACGGTGCCCGCGAGCGCGTTCGCGACCCGCGACTCGAGTTCGGCGAAGTCGTCCACGGAGCCCGCAAGCACCAGCACGTCGCACTGGCCTATCGAGTCCGCTTCCCCGCGCTCGCAGCTTGATGATGTGGCGAACATTTCGATACCCGCGGCGGCGAGCACGTTCTCAGCGGAAAGGCCGGCCGACAGGTCAGCGGCGAGTACCAGGACACGCCCCGGCCCGAGCAGCCGTTCACGCACCGCGCGGAGATCAGCCGTACCGTGATGGCGCTGTTCGAGCTGGCGGACCAGCGCGGCAGTTCGGCCGATGACGCCACCGACCGCGTCACCAAGCCCCGCGGGCGCCACGCGCGCTTCTGCCTGGAGGGGCAGATCCGCGACGGCTTCAAGTGCGGCGATGAACTCGTTGCAGTCAGCGAACCGATCGTTCGGCAATACAGCCAAGCCGCGCTGCACGATGTCGTCGACCGCCTGGCTCACCCCTCGGCGATATGCAGATGGCGCCGGTATGAGTCGATTCTGATCGCAGTTGTCGCGCAGGTTCGCTACAGCGAAAGGCACCGAGCCGACCAGCAACTCGTAGAGCACCACGGTGAGCGCATAGAGATCGGCGCGATGATCGATCACCGACGCGCCGCTTGTTTGCTCCGGTGCGCAATACGCAGGTGTACCTGCGGCCAGCGTGTGCGCTGAAGAACCAGCGACATTCTTCGCCAAGCCGAAGTCGCCGAGCAACACGCGCTCAGAACGCCCGTCGTTGTTACGCAGATGTGGCGAAACCGAGCGGAACAACACATTCGACGGCTTGATGTCGCGGTGTACGACACCGAACGCGTGCACCACCGCAAGGCCCTTCGCGATCTCGAGCGCGTAGTGCAACGCATCGCGCACAGACATGAGGTCGTCGCCTCCGAGTTGTGTCACGCGGTCGTACAACGTGCCCCGATCGGCCCACTCCATCACGAAGTACGGCCGGCCGTCGTCGAGCTCGTCGATCGTGAACACACGCGCCACGTGATCGCTTTCGATCTGACGCATGACACGTGCCTCGTCGACGAAGCGACGCCGCATGTCCGCGTTGCGGCACCAGTTCTCGGCCAAGACTTTCACTGCGACGGGTACCTGGAGATCGTCGTCACGCGCGAGCCACACGGTCGCGAACGAACCGGCGCCCAAAGGACGCTCGACGCGGTACCTCCCCAAGAACGTGCGCGGCGCCACACCGCAAGGGTAGTGACTCGATTCCAAGCGCGGTTTGCGTCTCGGCGGCGCCTCGCCGGGCCACTCGGTAGCATCACCACCGCGAGCAGCGCTTCGCGAGCAGCGCTTCGCGAGCAGCAATGCGTGAGCATCCGTACTGAGCATGGAGATGAGCGGGACCATGGCACCCTCGAACGGGATACGACGTTGATCCCTTGGGTGCTGGCCATCGACTTTGGCACGAGCAACACTGTTTCGGCCGCGCGCCGCACCGGCGGCCGGGCGGAGATGCTCGAGATCGATGGTGAACGGCGTACGCCGTCGATCGTATTCGTCGCGGCCGACGGTCAACTCTCGGTTGGGCGAGCGGCTGAAGCTCTCGCGAACACCGCGCCAAACCGGCTGGTCCGCGCGCCCAAGTCACGCTTGGGCGACCCGACACCAAGCGTCATCGGCGGTCGACCGTGGGCTGCCGTCGATCTCGTCGCCGCGATCCTCGCGCACGTTTACGCCGAGGCCGTTCGTGCGATCGGCAACGCTCCCGACGCCGTGCGGCTCACGCATCCGGCCACATGGAGCGGTCCGCGCCGCGAGCAACTCGCCGCGGCCGCGCGTGTGGCCGGCATCGCCGAACCGGTTCTCGTGATCGAGCCGGTCGCCGCGGCCATCGCCTACGCAGAGGAGGCCACGGTGGCACCCGGAGCCTTCGTTGCGGTCTACGACCTCGGCGGTGGAACGTTCGATACGGCTGTTCTGCGCGCGAACGACGATGGTTTCGCGCTGTACAGCCGACCGAGCGGCGATCCCCGCCTCGGCGGCGAGCTGTTCGACGAGTTGTTGTTCAATCATCTCGGGGCCGCGCTGGCGCCTGATGATTGGGACGCACTGCTCGGCGACGACGACCCGCTCTGGCAGCGCGCCGCCGCCGCACTACGCGCAGAAGCGCACCATGTCAAGGAGTTGCTGTCGGCGCACCCCGTTGCCGACGCCACGATCGCGCTGCCCGGCGGACTTTCCACGGCGCGCGTCACGCGCGAGGAACTCGAGACTCTGATGCGGCCGTACGTCGCCGAGTCGATCGACGTCCTCCGTCGATGCATCGACGACGCCGGCATCGTCGACGCGCAGCTCCATGCAATCTTCCTGGTTGGCGGAGCGAGTCGCTCGCCGCTCGTGCAGCAGATGCTCGCCGACGCGTTTGCGACCACAACGCTCAGCCGTATCGGCGACCCAAAGGCCGCGGTCGCGCTCGGCGCGACGCATCCGAATGCCGTAGCTACGGAATCTGGCACGGTGCGGGCGCGATCACTCGACGAGGCCGCGACGGCGATCTCTCTGGCGAACGACACCGCGCCCACGGTCACCGAGCCTGCTGCCACGGTGCTCGATGGCGCGGTCCTCGAGCACGACAGGCACGACGGGCGCGACGGGCAATCGATTCCCGCGTGGCGGCGCCCGTCGACCATCGTTGCCGCGGCACTGGCGGCAGTCGCGTTGATCGCCGCGATTCTCGTTGCGGCGCGCTCGGGGGGAGGAAGCGCCGCAGCTGGCACGACGACCACGGTGACGCGCTCCGACGACACCGCCACCACAGCGCTTGTGAGTACCACGACCATCGCGTCGCCCACCACGACGATCGCCACGCCCACCACTGCCGCCCCGGCGACCACCGCCGCGCCGGTACTGCCCGCAGTGACCGCGCCCGCGGCAACTGCGCCGCCGGCGACCGCAGCCGCGGTACCAGCGCCAACGGTGACCATCAACGGCCCGTCGGTGGTCGTTTCCGGCGTCACGGCACGTTTCGCAGTCACGTCGTCGAACGCGGTCAGCGGCGTATGGAGCGAATCGTGCATCGGCGCCTCCAACCCGAACTGGTCGCCGGGCGACTCGTTCGAGGCCACATGGACCGTATCGGCCAACTGCTCGTTGAGCCTGACCGTGGCCAACTCGGCCGGCCGCAAGGCCACGTCCACTGTGTCGTACTTCGTGACACCCCCACGTCCGAGCGCGGTGATCCATGGCCCGACAACGATCCAACGCGGTGTCGCCGCGTCATGGACCGTGACCTCGTCGAACGCCGATCGTGGCACCTGGTCACTGACCGGACCGGTGCAACTGAACAACTCGTCGTGGGTTCCCGATGACGGTTTCGGCGGAACCTGGAACGATCCTGGCACCATCACGTTGACGCTCACGCTTTGCAGCTCGTATTGGTGCTCGACGTCGGCAGGCGCGGGTGGACCGTCGACCGTGGTGTCGATCACCTTTAGGGTCACCTGATGCGCGACATCAAAACAGTGACATCAAAACAGTGAAGGGATCACCGTGTGGTCGTTGAGCATCGAGAGCGGTGAACACGGAGGCGACGATCTCGCGATCGATGGGCCCACCACCGTCGGACGCGACACCGCGAATTCCCTGCCCCTCAACGACGAGAAGGTCTCGCGCCGTCACGCGCGCTTCGAGACCGCGGCCGACCAGTTGACGGTGACCGACCTCGACTCGTCGAACGGCACGTGGGTCAACGGTGAACGCATCGTCGGACAGCGCATGCTGGCAGCGGGCGACGAGATTCGCGTCGGTGGCACCGTGCTGCGCGTGCAGGGTGGTACCTCCGCATCGAACACCGGCACCGTCGTCGACAGCATTCGGGCGACCGA
>JAYUFA010000021.1:0-2919 GCA_043738925.1 Actinomycetota bacterium | reverse complement strand
TGCGTTCAGGTGCACCAGTCACCGTGATTCTCGGGCGAGCATCGCTGGCCGAAGGCGCGGGCAGCGTCGTTGACGCCGCGCTCGCGTTGCACGCTGGTCTGCCCGAAGCGCGATTCCTCAGCGCACTTCGGCGCGGCAACGTGCACGGCGCGCTCGACATGGGTCTGGCACCGGGGCTGTTGCCGGGGCGCACCTCGCTCGATGCGGGTCGTGATGCATTCGCGGCCGCATGGCCCAATGTGGGCACCGAGCCGGGGCTCGACGCCACCGGCATCCTCGAAGCTGCGGCCGACGGTCGTATCACCACGTTGGTGCTGCTCGGCGCCGACCCGCTGCGTGATTTTCCTGACCGCGCGCTGGCCGCCAAGGCGTTCGACGCGGTCGAAACTATCATCGCGATCGATTTGTTTGTCACCGATTCGGTGCGCCGCGCGCAGGTGGTGCTCGCGGCAGCGGCGACCACCGAGGCCGACGGTTCGTTCACCAACGTCGAAGGCCGCGTCACCGCACTACGCCAGAAGGTCACACCGCCCGGTACGGCTCGTGCCGATTGGATGATCGCTGCCGAGTTGGCGTCGCGCATCGGTACCGAACTCGGTGTCGAATCGGTTGCGCAGATCCGTACCGAGATAGCAACCCTCGCCCCAACTCACGCGATGATCGCGTCCGATGCGATCGACGACCGCGACGGTGTGCTCGTGACCGGTGGAACCGTTTGCGTCGCGCCGCGCGAACGCGCGGCCGCGCCGAAGTCCGACGCCTACTCGCTTCGCCTCGTGGTGACACGATCGATGTACGACCTCGGCACGACGTTGCAGCACAGCGCGTCGAGTGCGCATCTGGCTCCCGGCACCGCGGTGTGGCTGAACCCATCCGACTTCGACAAGCTCGGCGTGGCCGCCGGTGCTCGCGTGAAGGTGTCGTCGCCTGCTGCTTCGGTGCTCACCGTTGTGCAACCCGACGCCGGTGTGCCACGAGGCAGCGCGGCGATGTTGTTCAACCAACCCGACACCGATGTGGCCGTGCTGCTTGATGCGCATGCCACAGCCATCGACGTCCGGGTGGAGCGCGCATGATTCTCGGCCTCGATCCCCTCTTCGACGACTTCTCCGCGTCGGGCGCCACGCTCGTCATCGTGCTCGCCAAGGTGCTCATTGTGTTCGCGCTGCTCATGGTGGCGGTCATGTTCATGATCTGGTTCGAGCGCAAGCAGATCGCGATGATGCAGAACCGGATGGGCCCCACGGTCGCGGGGCCGAAGGGTTTGCTGCAAACTCTTGCCGACGGCGTAAAGCTCTTCTTCAAAGAAGACCTCGTGCCCGAGAACGCCGATCGTAAGGTGTTCAAGCTGGCGCCATACCTCGCGCTGGTGCCCGCGTTCTTGACGTTCACGATCATTCCGCTCGGCGGCCAGTTCAACCAAGCGCACGCAGGCGCGGTCACCATCGCACATCACGCCACCTTCTTGCAGGTTGCCGATCCGCCCATCGGGTTGCTGTTCTTCCTGGCGATGTCGTCGATCGCGGTGTACGGCGTGATGCTCGCCGGTTGGTCATCGGGCTCGAAGTATCCGTTGCTCGGCGCGGTGCGCGCGAGCGCGCAGATGGTCAGCTATGAAGCGGCGCTCGGGTTGGCTGCCGCCTCGGTGTTCCTCAAGTCGGGCTCGTTGTCCACGCACGACATCGTGGCCGGCCAATGGCACCTGCGCGATTGGAACGTCGTGGCCACCGGCTTCGTGCCGTTCATCATCTTCCTCATTGCCGGAACCGCCGAACTCAATCGACCGCCGTTCGACTTGGTCGAGGCCGAGCAAGAACTCGTGGGCGGATTCCACACTGAGTACAGCTCGATCCGCTTCGCCATGTTCTTCCTCGCCGAATTCATGAACGTGATCACGATGTCGGCCATCATGGTCACGCTGTTCTTCGGTGGGCCCAACGGCTTCCTGTTCGGTCCCTCGATTCTGCGAGCGATCCTGCCCACCTTCTGGTTCATGGCCAAGCTGTTCTGCTTCTTGTTCATGTTCGTCTGGTTCCGGGGCACGCTGCCGCGGTTCCGCTACGACCAACTGATGGACCTTGGCTGGAAGCTGCTGATTCCGATGGCGCTGTTCTGGTTCGTGATGCTCGGTGCGATGGAAGTGGCCAACGACAACGGTTGGAACCGTCTCGCGGTAATGCCGATCGCGCTCGGCGTACTGTTACTCGCCGCATCGTTGCTGATGGGCGCCAACCGCACCGCGCGACAGGCCCGCGCGGTCGAGGAGGTGGCGTTCTGATGGGGTACCTCGGCGGTTTCGTGGTCACCTTCCGCAAGCTCTTTCACCGCACCGCAACCGGTGCGATTGTCACCACCGAATACGGCGGTGGTCTCGGGCGCAAGCGCGACGAGAAGCGCCCCAAGGCCACGCGGGTGCACGGTCGCCACGTGCTCAACCGCTACGAAGACGGCATGGAGAAGTGCATCGGCTGCGAGCTGTGCGCGGGTGTCTGCCCGGCCAAGTGCATCTACGTGCGCGGTGCCGACAACGATCCCGAGAACCCCACGTCGCCGGGCGAGCGTTTCGGTTTCATCTACGAAATCAACTACCTGCGGTGCATCCACTGCGATTTGTGCGTGGAGGCATGCCCTACCGAAGCGATCACCGAGTCGAAGCTGTTCGAATTCAGCTTTACGAATCGTCAAGACGCGATCTACACAAAGGCTGAGTTGCTGGTCGACGACGAAGGTCTGCCCCAGCATCTTCCGTGGGAGGATTGGCGCCCCGGTGAAGACCTCATGACATCGGCGTGGATGCGCGCCACCGCTCCGGGTGGCAATGCCGACTACGTCGGCCATGTCGCCTGGTCGGGCGAACTTGGCTACGGCGTCCGCGCCGCCGAGGTCGGCCAACCAGGCGAAGGTGTGTGGCCGCCGCCA
>JAYUFA010000020.1:0-7710 GCA_043738925.1 Actinomycetota bacterium | reverse complement strand
CCTGGTCGGGGATCGCGTCGCTGCGTGCGGCGTTATGGGCGAAGCCAGCGGAATCACACGCCGAGCGGCTCGTGGTTGGTGCTATTAGGGTGGTCGTCGGGATCGTCGGAGGCGCCGTTGTGGTCGCGGGGATCACCGTGCTCTGCGTCGTCACCGGAGGCAACCCACTCGTGGGGGCCGGTACCGTGCCGTCACCGCCGCCCGAGCACGCCGCAGCCAGCACCAGCACCGCGAACACCGTTCGGGACGACCTCACGTCGTGATCCTGCACGACCAGCCGTTCAGTGGCTAGGGCCCAAAGCAACCAAACCTCTGGGTGACCGCTCAGCGGGCGAGAACTCTCGTTTCAGTCGCGCTCGTCTTCGTACTTGAACGAAACCTTGATCTTGGCGCGATAGGCGCTGACTTTGCCTTCATCGATCACCATGTCAAGCATCGCTATCTCGGCAACGCGCAGGTCACGAAGCGTCGACGAGGCCCGCGACACTGCCGCAGCTGCCGCCTTCTCCCAGCTCTCGGTGCTCGTGCCGACCAACTCGATGATCTTGTAGACGCTCTCTCCCACGGGGGCCTTCTTTGACTCGGGTGTTTCAGGGTTGGTCTGTGTTTCAAGCGTCGCCGAATCCGTTGGCGGAACCGGCGCGACTGGCGAGGTCAGCGTGTCGAGTTCGTCGTCCGCGTCAGGGCCTTCGATCGTGGTGATCGGGATGGAAAACTTGCGTTCCGCGCGATGCAGAAGATCCATGCGCAACCAGCGTGCCCATCGAGTGGCCAGTGAAGAGATGATGATCCCGTCGAACTGGTGGGATCGACACGCTCGTTCCATAGCTGCGAGGGCGTCGCCGGTGACGACCTCGCCCGTGGCGTCAACCCCGGCTTCGTGCAGTCGCGTCAGCAGGGCGTCGAGACGCTCGCGGGCCATACGTTCGACAAAGCCGTGGTTCTCGAAGTCGATGACCGCTATGCCACCCATCGCCCCACCGACGTCCATGGGCAACGGGATCGTGACGGGCACCATCACCACAAAGGTCGGCGCAGGCTGCATGGCGATCAACTCGCGCAGCCGCGTGCCGAGCTCGGCTCCGCCGAGCGTTCTGTTGGCGACCACAAGATACGACGCCACGTGACCTCCTCGGTGGGCGACAACGTACCATCTCCGCCATGGATCCTCTGTCGCCGTACCACGACCGGCTGCTCAGCATCGTCGACCACCCAGCCGTGCTAAAGCGTCTCGATCAGCCGGTACGCCTCGCGTCAGGTGCACTCAGCAAGGCGTTCATCGACGGCAAACGCGCCGTCGCACACCCCGACGATCTCGACTACGTCGGAAGGGCCATGGTGGCGGCAGCACGCGGCGCGGGGGTCACCTTCGACGCGGTTGGCGGCCTCGTACTCGGCGCGGTCCCATTCACGTTCGCCGTGGCCAACCATGCGCGTTGTCAGTGGTTCATGATCCGCAAGGAGCCAAAAGGGCGCGGCACGAATCAGTGGGCCGAAGGCGCGCTCATCGAGCCGGGGATGCGCGTGATGATCGTCGACGACATCATCACCACCGGCGGGTCGATCCGCGATGCGTACACGCGAGTCCTTGAACATGGGGCGCAGGTGGTGTTCGCCACAACATTGGTCGATCGGGGCGAGCTCGCCAAGCCCTTCTTCGCGGCTGAGGGCGTGCCTTACCAACCGCTATTGACCTACCGCGATCTTGGCATCGACTCGCTCGACGACGAGCTGCGCGCAGCCGAAGCCGCCGCGACCTAAGCCCGCCGCCGAGCGCCGACACCATCGTCAGCTTGCGCCGGCGGAACCGATCAGCTTGCCGAGTGCCGACTCGAGCCCGGAACCCGTCGGAAGCGATCCACCCGGTGAAAGATGGTCGATGATCCCCGGCAGCAGCTTCGATAGGTGCGACTTGACGTCGTCCTGTGACACGCCCGAGTCGGTGGCGATCTTCGCGACCTGCTCATCGCCGACCACCTCGCCGACCTCGCTCGGCGAGATCGGCTCGTTCGGCCCCGTACCAACCCACGACGACAATTTGCTCGCGTGCGACCCGCCTTGGAGGCTGCTCAGAATACCGCCGAGGCCACCGCCGGTGAGCATGGGCAACAGTGCTGTCAACACGCTGCTCCCACCGCCGCCGAGGCCGCCGAGCAACGACCCGAGGCCGCCCATCGCGCCACCGGCACCGCCCACGGCGGCCGCAGCGTCCTGTGGCTTCTTGCCGAACAATCCACCGAGCATTTGCAAAAGACCCATGATCGATTCGTCTCCCTTGCGTCACCCACAAGCGTTGCGGCGACGTCGGCCCTCACCGTAGTCCGGTGACCGACCTACGAGCGCGAGCCATCGAGGCGCCACACTCGCCGCGCATTGCCCGCAGTGATGAGCGCTCGCTCATCGGGCGGCAAGCCCGCGAGCTGAGCGTCGAGTCGTTCGCGCGAGTGAGGCCAGGTGCTCGGAGGATGGGGGTAGTCGCTCGACCACAGCAAGTTCTCGACACCGAACCGATCCCGCGCGGTACGCACCCCATGGGCTTCGTCCATGAACGTGAGAAAGACATTGCGACGGAAGTACTCACTCGGCAACTGCCGCAGGGCAGGGTACTCATACCCGTCACGCGTGGTCATGGCATCGACCTGATCGAGCCACCACACCACCCAGCCAATGCCTGGTTCGACAAGCACCAGACGCAGGAGCGGGAACCGCTCGAACACACCGCCGAGTATCCACATCCCGAGCGCCTCGGCCGACGACAACGCGATCATCGGGACGCAGATCGCCCGACCGGGTGTTGGATCGCGCCCGGCGAGGTCATCGAACAGCGCGTTCATGCCGATGTGACAGCACAGCGGAAGATCGGCGTCCTGCACAGCCGCCCACAATGGGTGATAGCGCTCGTGGTAATAGTCGGGAAACCCCAACTCGGTGGGAAACACGGGTATCTGCAAGGACTTCCCACCGTGCGCGCTGACGCGTCGCACCTCGGTTATCGCTGCGTCGATGTCATGAATCGGTAGCTGGTACGACACGACCAGGCGCTGCGAATCAGCTGCCGCGTACTGCGTCAACGCGTCGTTGAAGGCCCTGGTTGCCTCGATCGCTCCCTCACGCAGGCGATATAAATAGCGAAACCCGCTGACCTCGCAATAGACCACCTCGATGTCGAGACCGTCGATGTCCATGTCGGCGAGATGGGCGGCGCCGTCAAAGTGCCCGTCGCGATACCAAAGCGGCCCGAGGTTCGACGCGGCTCTACCGGCGCTGAGACGTTGCTCGTGCTCGGTAGCCGCGGCGTCGTAGGCAGCGTGAAATCGTGTCGCGAGATGCGCCTTGATGTTGCGATGATCCATCGAAACATGCGAGTCGGCCGAGATGATGCCTGCGGTCATCGCAACCCCTGTCGAACGCGTGTCGGTCGCTAGCCCGTAGCGAGATCGGCGTCGTGTGGATTGTCGATCCAGTCATCCTCATGGAGGTGCTCCCACGGTTGGCGCTCGGGCTTGCCGAGACTCCACTTCCGCCGGATGGAGCCGCCGCATACCTTGCACTTGGTCAGCGGTTCGGCTCTTGCCATGGGACTCACTTCTCCAGATAGACGAACAGGCGAATACCAGCCGTGTCTATCACGCGATCGCGACGGCACCATGGTGGGCCAACGCTCATCCTCTGACGCCGGCACCCGCCAGTAGACTCTCGGGGTGTCCGATACCGCGATTCGCACCGTGCCCGTCGATACCGACTCGGGAGACCACGATCGCTATGCGCACTGGGCACGGAAGTCCGACATCACCGCGGCGCATGTCAACGGAACACCGGTGATCGCTCTGTGCGGCAAGGTGTGGGTGCCAACCCGTGATCCGAAGAACTACCCCGTGTGCCCCGACTGCCAGCGCATCTACAACGAACGGTCGTAGGCAGCGGCGCGGGCTCAACGAGCCGCAAGACGCTCGCGCATCATCTCGTGAAAGTGCACGACGCCCGGCTCGTTTCGCCCGACGACCGTGGCATCGATCGCTCCGCTCGCAAGATTGCGGTGAACACGCTCCGATTCGGGAAAGTCCTCATCGCTGGTGACTGCGCGGGCGGCCTCGAAGCGCTGGTCGAAATGCACACGGTCGCCGTCTGAGTCGACGAGGCGGTAGGTGTACAGCGCATGTTCGACGACCGTGCGATCTGTCGCCTCGGGCACGAACCGCCACGTCATCACGTACCCATAGAGATTGCTGATGATGAGGTTCGGCGCCAGGAAGTACTGCAGCACCGCGTACGGCAACAGCCGCCACTGGTCGCGGGCCATGCTTGCCTGATCAAGGATCGCGGCCTGGGGTACGACGATGCGATTGTGGGCACCAAAAGCGTCAAAGGGCGACGCGGCGCCGATGTACGCAGCACCGAGCGAGGACTTGTGCAACGCCGGCACGTGGTACGACTCGAGGAACGTGTCCAGCAGCAACTTCCAGTTGCATTGCCATGTCGTTCGGGCGTGCTTGTAGGGCACGAGCGACGCATAGTCAAGCGAAGAGACTTCGGGCCCCATACCGCACAACCAGTCGACGGCATCGATGCCGGCCGTGCCTCCCGGGCGCACAATCACCATCCCCCCATGCTCGCTGACCGCAAGTGGCAACAGCCCGAGCGCAGCCGGATCCACGCCGTCGAATCCCTCACACGAACGCGGCTGGCCCACGAGCGCGCCCGTGGTGATGTCGTACACCCAACCGTGGAACGGACAAACGAAGCTGCGCTCACCTGGGTCGCCCTCGCGCACGAGTTGCGCAGCACGGTGGCGACACACGTTCACGTACGCGCGAGCGGTTTGGTCGAGCGCGCGCACGACCACCACCGGCACACCACCCGAGGTGAACACGAACCGATCGCCGGGTGCCGGTATGTCGACGCTCATGCAAGCGAACACTGGCTCGTCGCGGAACAGCGATCGCAACTCGTGACGCCAATGCTCAGGCGACACGTAGACCGAAGCGGGCACACGCGTACCTGCTGACGCAAGCGATGTCGTGCGAGCTGCGTGCTGCGAGAACACGCGATCGACCAACTCCAATTCGGTTGCACGATCAAGGCACGGTCCGTTGGTCATACGCTTGCCGGCCGATCAGTAGGCCCCGCGGACGGATGACTCGTGACCACGAACGAGAACGCCTTGGAAAGATCGAGAAAGCCTTCCTCTGATTGGAACTGCGCCTGATCCTCGGGGCTGGCGAAATACCGATTGCAGAAATCGTTTGTCGATCGGAACCAGAGCACCGACACGGCCACGATGCCATCCGCGAGCTCGGCACGGGCACCTTCGACACGGACCACGTCGTACTGCACGTACTGCCACAAGGTGTGCATATGGCGCCGCGCGACCTCAACGTGGTGGCGATACGAGATGCGGAACTGATCGATGTCGTATGCGTCGCTCTTCTGCAGGAAGGAGATCTGCTTGACGACGTCGACCGCATCGGCGGCGGCAGCATCTGGAGCGAGCCAACCGAGGTGCTCACGCAACACGAACGACGGCCCACCGACCGAAGGCACGGCGTCGTCCGACCACGCAAAGGCGTCCGCAGCGAACCCCGTACGCCGTCGAAATCGGCTTCGGGCTTGCTCATCCGGATGCGCGAGGTCGACGATCACCGCGTGCTCCGGGTGTGCGCTCGTTGTATCCAACACTGTGAGTCGCGTCATCGTTCCCCCACCTGGCCGCGGTCCCGACGCTACAACTCCAACCCGAACACATCAGTCTCGTACTGCAGAGGACCAAGCGCGTTGGCCTTTGAGTCTGACCAGAACGTTCTCGCTCCACGCCACCAATAGCTCCGACTCACTCACCTACGTATGCTGACGGAGGGCTCGCGGGGGCTGGCCAGGAAACCGGGGGTGGGCGATGGCGCCATCGATTCGAGCATGTGCCCACCAGCTCATCGAGCTGGTCGACAAAGTCGGCGATGATGTACGCGCCAAGGAAGACGCCATCAACGATGCCATGCGCGAGCTGCTGGCCCTGCCCGGGCTCGACACGATGGTGGCCACACCTGTCCGTGCCGACATGCACAGCGGTATTGGATGGATCTACTACGACGGCGACGTGCGCATCGTCCGCGGCATCATGCCCGCGGGCATGCACCTCGATCCGCACAATCACGGCGGCTGGAACCTCTTTGGCATCTACCGAGGCGCGGTGCACTACCGCTCGTACCGGCGCGTTGACGATCGTTCGATTCGGTACCACGCTGAACTCGCTTTGGTCGAAGACCGTGTCATGCGCGACGGTGACGTGACCGTGCTGCCCGGACCGCCGCACGACATTCACAGCGTCATCGGGCTCGCGCCGCAGACCACCACCCTGCTCGTCGCCCGCGGAGCGTTCGCGCCCGCCCGCGAACAGTATTTCCCCGAGCGCAACGCATACCTGGTGTTCGAAGGCGACGGGCTCGACGCCGCAAGAGATTGAGCCACCCCACCGTTGGGACCACCAGGTCGGCCGCGGCTAGGTTCGGTACGCCCGCGAGAACGGGCGCCGCGTTCCCGTACCGAAAGCCGAGTCTCGATGGCCGCTCCCCCAACCCCCACCATTGCCCCTGCTGACGGTCGTCTCGGGGTACTCATCGTCGGCCTGGGAGCGGTATCGAGCACGCTCATCGCCGGCGTCGAGTTGGCAAAGCTGGGTATGGCACAACCGTTTGGCTCATTGACGCAGCTCGGGCGCATCCGCCTTGGACGCCGCACCGACAACAACTCGCCGTTGATCAAGGACTTCGTACCGCTCGCGTCGCTCGACGACCTCGTGTTCGGTGCGTGGGACCCGTTCCCCGACGACGCGTTCGTCGCCGCACAACGCGCTGGCGTGCTCGAGTCGGCTCGGCACCTCGAAGCCATCTCCGAACAACTCCGCGCGGTTCGTCCCATGAAGGCCGCGTTCGACTCGCACTACGTGAAACGACTCGACGGTCAGAACACCATCGGCACGGTCAACAAGCGACGCATGCTCGAGTCGATCCGCGAAGACATCAACACCTTCCGCGATACGAACAAGCTCGACCGCGTCGTGATGATCTGGTGCGCTTCAACCGAGATCTACATCGAGCCGAACGCTGCACACGCCGACCTCGAGTCATTCGAGAAGGCCATCGACGCGAACGACCCCACGATCGCACCATCGATGCTCTACGCATACGCGGCGTTGCAGGAAGGCGTGCCATTCGCGAACGGCGCGCCCAACCTCGCCGTCGACACCGACGCTCTCGCGACCTATGCACGCGTGCACAAGGTTCCTATCTCGGGCAAGGACTTCAAGACCGGTCAGACACTCATGAAAACCGTGCTAGCGCCCATGTTCAAGGCGCGCATGCTCGGTGTGGCCGGCTGGTACTCGACCAACATCTTGGGCAACCGCGATGGCGAGGTGCTCGACGACCCGGAAAACTTCAAGACGAAGGAAGAGTCGAAGCTTGGCGTGCTCGACAACATCTTGCAGCCCGAGTTGTATCCCGACCTCTACGGCAACATCTACCACAAGGTCCGCATCAACTATTACCCACCGCGGGGCGACAACAAGGAGGGTTGGGACAACATCGACATCTTCGGATGGCTCGGCTATCCGATGCAGATCAAAGTGGATTTCTTGTGCCGCGACTCGATCCTCGCGGCGCCGCTCGCGCTCGACCTCGTACTTTTCAGCGACCTCGCGCAACGCGCCGGACTCGG
>JAYUFA010000019.1:0-2925 GCA_043738925.1 Actinomycetota bacterium | reverse complement strand
ACCGCGTGAACTGCTCATGAAATGGCAGAACCTCTCGTCCAAACGTGGCCGTAGTCCGCGCCCGTGCATGCACGCGGATCTCGCCGGCTTCCCAGGTGCACCATTCCAGAGTCGGAAAGTCGCCTCGCTCGGCGACGCGCGCGAACAACAGGCGATTGCCGTCGGGACTCCACACAAACAGCGCGGGAGGCTTCTCGTCGACGAACGTGAGCGAGTCGGTCGGCAGGTGGTGAACGACGAGCGGACCGGGAGCGGCTTGGCCGCTGGTGTACGCGACCCAGGTGCCGGTGACATCAACGGTGAATCGGGCACCGAACTCTGTCGATGCAATCACCCGTTGGACTGTTGCCTCGCGATCGAGCGCGGCGAGCACCATTGTGCCTTCGTGCTCGATGACTGCAAGGAGGAGACCCGCTTGCACAAACGCGGGGGCGGTGAACGAGCCGGTGACGATCTTGGCGAACGCGTCCTTGTTATAGCGATCGCCGCTCACGTCGAGACGCGCCGCGGTGTCGTCTCCACTGTGGACGGCCAACGCTCCCGCGGATGACCACGCGAAGAACAGCGGCATGGCACGATGGACGATCTCGCCCGTGCCGGTTGTTGCGCTGTTCACGCTCAATTCCAGGCCGAGGGGCCCAACGGCCAGTGCGGCGATTGCTTCACCGTCAGGCCGCCATGCCAAATAGAAGGGCGCGAAGACGGCCGGATGGTCGAGTCGCCAGGTGCCCTCGGGCGCGCCCACGACCAGCGATGCGGGGGAGTCGGGCTGGCGGCGGTCGAACGCCGACCAGGCAATGCGTCCCCCGTCCGTGCTCCAGGCGGGCTGACGATTGGCCAGGCGACTATCGCCGCGAGCGCTCAGGTCGACGCCGTCGTTGCGTTCGAGGTCGACGATCCGCAAGCGGGAACGGTCGACGATGACGAGTCTGCTCATGCAGGCCCCGCTGTCGCCGACGAAACGCGGTGTCCGGTCGGATCGATGGCCGCGGCGATGATCGTGTCGATGACGCGGTCCGCATCGACGCTGTAGCCCACGAGCGCGTTCTGGTCTGCCGCCGCGATGCCGGGGCGCGCGTCGACAACGGTCATGCCGCGAGTGAGCCGACCGTCGAGCTCGATGTCGACGCGCCGCGGCACGAGACCGAACAGCTCGGGGTTCGTGACGGCGAGTACCGCACACGGATCGTGCAGGGCGCCGAGAGCAGGAACGCTTACCGATGAGCCGATGCGCTGGTAGTGCGCGAGCAATTCCGCAACGAACATGGCTGTTGGTGTGCCGGCGTCGAGTAGTTGCGCGAGATGGCGCGGGCCCGCGATCACGTGATGGGTGATGTCGAGCGAGATGGTTCGCACGCAGATTCCCGAAGCGAACACGATGGCCGCGGCTTCAGGATCGACATAGATGTTGAACTCGGCTGCGGCGGTGACATTGCCGCCATGCGCCGCGCCGCCCATGATCGTGAGACTGCGCAGTCGAGAAGCGAACGACGCATCGCGCCGCATCGCAAGCGCGACGTTGGTAAGCGGGCCGACCGCGACGAGATGAACATCGTCGCGAGCGCGCGTGATGTCGACGAGAAATCCGACGGCATCGTCGCTCGTGATCGTGCGCGTGATCGGTATCGTGATCGCGCCCCCAAGGCCGCTTTCACCGTGCACGTGTCCGGCGTTGATGTCGTGGGGCACGAGCGGCTCAGCGCTGCCGCGATGCACTGGCACATCGATGCCCGCGACCTGGGTGACCACGAGCGCGTTCCGTGTGGTCTTGTCGACATCGACGTTGCCGTTGACGGTGGTGATGGCGACGAGGTCCGCGTAGCGACTCGCGACCAAGATCGCGATCGCGTCGTCGAGCCCAGGGTCGCAGTCGAGAATGATCGCCGCTCGGGTCATGGGCGATCGTTAAAGCACGCCGACGGCGAGTTCGGCCGCGTGCTCGAGCATCCGGTCGACGCGTCGCCCGATGTCGGCTGGGTCGCCGGTGGAGCCCATGCCGCCCGTGGCGCCGGCAAGGCGCCGTGCATATGCACCCTCGACGATGCACGCCTGCTTCCACCAACTGAACACCGTGTAGTAGGGCAGGTCGGACAAGTCGAAGCCAGACCGCTTCGCGTAGCGATCGATGACCTCGTGGCTGCGCACGAAGACCGGCTCGAGCGTGGGCGGATCGCTGAGGAACGACATCGTGTCGCCGGGGTTCGCCCAGTACTGAATCGACCACGCGAAGTCGGCGATGGGATTGCCGATCGTGCACAGCTCCCAGTCGAGCACAGCAGCAACCTTGTGATCGGGGCCGATGACCGTGTTGTCGAACCGATAGTCGCCATGAGCGAGCCCAGGAGCCACATGCTCTTCCGGTTTCGCGGCGAGCAACCGTTCATGGAGCTCGACCATCTGCGGCAGATCGCGTACGTTCGCGCGTTCGACTTGCGTGCGCCAACGGTTGAGCTGGCGGCCGACGTAATCGGTGCGCTTCGCGAGGTCGCCGAGACCGATGGCGTCGAGATCGACGGTGTGAAAGGCGATTTGTACGTCGATGAGCGAATCGGTCGCCATTTCGGCTGACGCGGCCGTAAGGCCCGCCGCCGACGCGCGGTCGCGCAGGATCAGCCCGTCGACGAAACCCATCACGTAGAACGGGGCACCGTTGACCTCGAGGTCTGCGCAATAGGCGACGCACGCGGGCACCGGAACCGGCGTGTCGGCGAGCGCAGCCATGATGCGCCACTCACGATGCATGTCGTGGGCGGTGGGCAGCGCGTGGCCGACCGGTGGGCGGCGCAGGGCCCAAACGTTGCCACCGCCGTCGGTGACGCGGAAGGTGAGGTTCGAACCGCCGGCCGCGATCAGCTGATATCGGAACGGCGCAACCGAGCCGGCCACGTTGGCGAGGATCCACGGATCGACCTTGCCGCGATCGAT
>JAYUFA010000018.1:0-20401 GCA_043738925.1 Actinomycetota bacterium | reverse complement strand
ACGATGGAAGGCCCCTACTCCGCCCGCTTGCCGTCGAGCCCGATCGGGGGAGAAATCCCGACGTGCGTCTGGCGATCGGGGGACTGCAGATGGCCGAGCACCTCTGGTGCCTTCGGCCGCGCTCTTGCGCGCTCGAAGGGCGACGCGGTGGCCCCGCGCCATGACCGACCACCCGAGCGATACCCGGCCACCTGACGATGCGGGTACCGACACGTTTCGCCACGAACCGGTCATGTTGGCCGAGGTGCTCGCGGTCTTCGCGACCTGCGACCTTGGCGTGATCGTCGATGCGACGGTCGGCGGCGGGGGCCACAGCCGGGCGCTCCTCGAGGCCCACGCGCACGTGTCGGTCGTCGGTCTCGATCAGGATCCAATGGCGCTCGCTGCGGCTGGCAGTGAGCTGGCCGAGTTCGGCAGTCGGGTTACCCTCTGTCGGAGCCGCTTCGACGACATGCGAGGCCAGCTCGATGCCCTTGGCGTAGCGGCCATCGCCGGCTTCCTGTTCGATCTTGGCGTGAGTTCACCGCAGCTCGATCGGGCCGACCGTGGCTTCAGCTACCGACACGACGGTCCGCTCGACATGCGGATGGATCCTGCGGGCCGCGTCGACGCGTCGACGATCGTGAACGAAGCGCCCGAAATCGAGCTGGCACGCATCCTACGTAACTACGGAGACGAACGCTACGCGAGCCGCATCGCCGCGGCGATCGTTCGCAGCCGACCGCTTCACGCGACCGCCGAGCTGGCGGAGATTGTACGCGACGCCATACCGGCGCCGGCCCGTCGCCGTGGAGGTCACCCGGCCAAGCGCACCTTTCAGGCGCTTCGCATCGCCGTGAACCGCGAGTTGGAGATTCTGCCCGGCGCGCTTGACCAGGCCGTGGCGCTGCTCGCACCAGGCGGCCGCGGCGCGGTGCTGTCGTATCACTCAGGCGAGGATCGCATCGTCAAGGACCGATTCCGCTTTGCGGAGAACGGCGGATGCGTATGCCCGCCGCGGTTGCCATGTGCCTGCGGCGCTGTGCGCCACGTTCGGTTGTTGACCCGCGGCGGTCGTACACCCAGCGCCGAAGAGATCGAACGCAACCCGCGCGCCGCGAGTGCGCGTCTTCGCTCGGTCGAGAAGCTGGCGGTGCCTTCATGACCGAAGCGGGCCGGCCGCGTGCGCAGGCTTCACCCCGGCCGACGCCGCGCACATCCGCGGCGCGCTCGTCTGCTGCGCGCTCGTCCACCGGATCGCGACCGCCAGGGGCAGGGACGTCCGCGGCTGCGGCGCTCGCCCCACGGCCCTCAGTCGAACGGCGCGAGCGACCACCGTCGCTGTCGGTGGTCGAGGTGCAACGGTCGCGCCGCCTTCGTCTCGCGGGCTGGTCGATAGTCGCGCTCGTCTTCGTGTCGATGCTCGGCCTGGCGGTATTTCATTCGGTGCTCGTTCAGGGCCAGCTCCACATGGACCGACTCGATTCGCAGATCGATGTCGAGACACAACATCAGGCCGAGCTGCGGCTCATGGTCGCGCAGCTCGGCGCGCCACAGCGCATCATCGTCGCCGCCGGTGATCAGAACATGGTGCCTTCGGTCGATCGCAAGTACCTCGCCGCGGTTGTTCCCGGCTCGATCGTGCCACCGCCATCGACCACGAAGCCGCCGAAGGGCGCGGCCCGATGACGGGCCATCGCCGACTGGGTGGGCGGCGCAGCGCGGCGCGTGCAAAGCGAGCGCGTGGACGCCTCGCGGCACTGTGGGCGGTCACGTTCATCGGCTTCGCCGCGTTGGTGTTTCGCGCGGCGTCGTTGCAAATCGCGCCGTCACCCACGTTGCAGGAGGCGAACCAGGCGGCGAAGGAGCAGCGGCTCGCCGAGATGAAGCTGCCGGCCGCACGTGGCTCGATCTTTGACCGCAACGGCGCCGAGCTCGCGATCTCTGTCCAACAGACGACCGTCGTTGCCAACGCCAAGGCCGTCGCCGACCCGCAGGGTGCAGCGAACCTGATCGCGCCGATCCTCGCGAAGGATCCGTCGGCGATCGCCGAACTCTTGTCCAGCGGCAAGACGTTCGTGTACCTCGCGCGCCAGGTCGACGATGCGACGAAGGCGCAACTCACCCAGCTGCGCAAGGATCAGGGTTGGGGCTTCTTGTCGTTCGTCGACGAGCCGAAGCGCTTCAACCCGTCGGGCGACGACCTCGCGTTGTCGATCCTCGGCCGTACCGACATCGACGGCAACGGCATCTCGGGCCTCGAGCTGCAATTGCAAGATCGCCTGAAGGGCACTGACGGCAAGGTCGTGAGCGAGCGCGGTACGCGCAACCGCACGATTCCGGGTGGTGAGCAGCAGGTCACTGCGGCCACGCCGGGTTCGAGCTTCGTGCTCTCGATCGATCGCGGCCTGCAATACGAGACCGAGAAGATCCTCAAACGCGTTGTTGACGAGCAGAACGCCAAGGGCGCCACGATCATCATCAAGAACAATCGAACCGGCGACATTCTTGCCGATGCCAACGTGGTGCGTGAGGACGGGTTCTCGGCGCACGAATCGGTGGACAATCGGGCAGTCACGTGGAGCTTCGAACCCGGATCGATCAACAAGACCTTGACCATGGCGGGTGTGCTTGAAGAAGGTCTAGCCACGCCCGATACCCAACGGATCATCTCCGCCAAGATCAATTCCTACGAGATGGAGTTCACCGACAAGGGACGCTCCGACGACCAGGTGATGACACCGACGGAGATCCTGCGCGTGTCGTCGAACAACGGCACGGTGACGTGGGCGCAAGATCTCGGCAAGGAAAAGTTGCGGAGCTACTTCGACCACTTCGGTCTCGGCAAGCCCACTGCGCTGGCCTTTCCCGGCGAGGCCTCGGGAACGTTGCGACCGATCAGGCAATGGGACGACGTGTCGTTCCGTACGATGGCCTACGGCCTCGGCCTCGCCGCGACGCCCATGCAGATGCTCGATGCGTACAGCACCATCGCGAACGGCGGTGTCACTGTGGCGCCACGCCTCGTGCTCGGCACGCAGGACGACGAGGGGGTGTTCACTGCGGTACCGCCAACGGAGGGCACTCCTGTGGTCTCGCAGGCCACCGCGGCCGGGCTGACCAAGATGCTGACCACCGTCGTCGGCGACGGCACCGGCAAGAAGGCACAGGTTGCCGGCTACACCGTTGCCGGCAAGACCGGAACGGCGTGGAAGGCCCTCGATACTGGCGGCTACGGCTACCCAGGCGCACGCAAGCTCGTCGTGAGCTTCGTGGGGTACCTGCCCGCCTCCGATCCGCAGTTGTCGATCATCGTGGTGATCGACGAGCCGGCTGATCAGAACGCGAGCGGTGGTTCGACTGCCGCGCCGGTATTCAGCGAGGTCGCCTCGTTTGCCGTGCGCCAACTTCGGGTGGCCCCCGACGCCGACGCAGCGACGCCCGCGAGTAACAAGGATCGCGTGCGCTCGCTACCGCAGGGTGTCGACCCCGCTCCTCCGCCCGTCGCGCTCGGGCCGCCGGCCCCGGTGACGACCACGACAGCGGGGCCGAAGCCGACAACCACGACGAC
The DNA here is from genome assembly GCA_043738925.1 of Actinomycetota bacterium. GTDB lineage: Bacteria > Actinomycetota > Acidimicrobiia > Acidimicrobiales > WLNW01 > WLNW01. Next base: position 16,851 of record JAYUFA010000018.1, on the reverse strand, counting down.
GATGCCGAAACCGACGACGACCGTCGCTCGCACGACGACCGCGCCGGCCAGTACGACAACGCAACACAACGTTGCCGTCGTCGCCTCCAGCACCACCGCGCACCCGCCGACACCGTCCACGACTCGGGTGGTGAACACGCCGTGAGCACCACGCTGAGGCCGTTGCTCACCGCGGCCAGTGCCGAACTAGCGGACATCGCCGCGCATGTCCTCGGGTCGGGCGATGACGGTCCGCTCATCACCGACGTCACGCACGATTCGCGCGCCGTTCGACAAGGCTCGCTTTTCTGTTGCGTGCGTGGCGCACAGTTTGACGGTCATCGGTTTGCGGCTGACGCGCTGCGGTCAGGCGCGGTTGCCCTGCTTTGCGACCGCCCACTTGACATCGCAACGACGTCGCAGGTCGCTTCGGTCCGCGTGCGTGACACGCGAGAAGCGATGGCACCACTCGCCGCGGCGTTCCACGGTCATCCCTCGCGGGCGTTGCGCGTTGTTGGTATCACCGGCACGAACGGCAAGACGACAACCACGCGTATGGTGCAGGCGATCATGAGTCACGGTCATGTCGCGAGTGACGTGATCGGGACCCTTACCGGCGCACGCACGACGCCGGAGGCCACCGACCTCCAACAACTTCTCGCAGATATGCGCGACAAGCGGACTGACGTGGTCGCTATGGAGGTGTCGTCGCACGCGCTGGCTTTGCATCGTGTGGACGCGACATTGTTTGCGGCGGTGGCGTTCACCAATCTTTCGCGGGACCATCTTGACTTCCACGCAACGATGGAGGAGTACTTCAAGGCAAAGGCGCGGCTCTTCACCAAGACCTTCTCGCCATTCGCCGTCATCGATGTCGATACACCGAATGGCAAACTGCTTGCTGCGACGACCGACATCGAGCATGTGGTTCGCACCGGTCTGTCGACAGTGGATGTGTTGCACGCTGACGCGTCGGGAACGCGCTACCGCTGGCGCGGTATCGACGTGCTTCTCGCGCTGCCCGGTCGCTTCAACGTCGCGAACGCGCTCGTCGCCTCGGAGGTTTGCGTCGGGCTGGGCGTTGAGCCGGCTGTCGTCGCCGAGACGCTCGCGACAATGGCACCCGTACCCGGTCGCTTCGAACGCGTCGACGTCGGAGCGCCGTTCACCGTGATCGTCGACTACGCACACACGCCCGACGGTATCGACAACGTGCTCACCGCCGCGCGTGAGTTGGCGGTGGGCGGCCGTGTGCTCGTGGTGTTCGGATGCGGTGGCGACCGCGATGCCACCAAGCGCCCGTTCATGGGCCGAAGCGCCCGTGAACTTGCAGACGTTGTCGTGGTCACGTCTGACAACCCGCGGTCAGAGGACCCGGGGCGTATCGCAGCGCAGATCATCGGTGGCATGACACGCAAGCCGGACGCCGTCGAACTCGACCGTCGTCGGGCGATTCGTTTCGCGCTCGCGACGGCTCGCCGCGGCGACGTCGTCGTTCTTGCCGGCAAAGGTCACGAGACCGTCCAGTACCTTGGTAACGAGACGGTCTCGTTCGACGACGCTGCCATCGCGCTCGAAGAGGCGGACGCGTTGCGTTCGGCTTGGAGCAACTAGCCGTGGTCCACTTGCTGATCGCGTCCGCGATCGCCCTCATGGTGTCGCTCATCGGAACGAAGGCACTGATCAACTGGCAGTCTCGTCACGGCATTGGTCAGCCGATACGTGAAGACGGCCCGCAAGGCCACGTGACGAAGGCGGGGACGCCGATCATGGGCGGTGTCGCGATCGTTGGCGGCGCCTTTGCCGGCTGGGCGATCAGCGATTTCTTCTACCACGGCGTGTACACCCGCACCGGAATCTTCGTGATGGCCGCCATCCTCGGCAGCGCCGGGGTCGGCTTCGTCGACGACTGGATCAAGGCGATGCGCGAGCGCAACCTCGGTCTCAGTAGCGGCACCAAGATGGTCGGGCTGCTCGCGGTCGCGGTGGCGTTCGGCGTGCTCATGGTGACCGCGACGGACGTGCACACGACGGTGTCGTTCACGCGTTGGGATTCGTTGGGCCTCGGCCTTGGCAAGATCCTTTGGGTCGTATGGGCAGTCTTTCTCATCACCGGCTTCTCGAACGGTGTGAACCTGACCGACGGCAATGATGGCCTCGCCTCGGGCGCGGCAATCCTCGGCTTCGCCGCATATATGTTCATCGCCTTCTGGCAGTTCCGCCACGAGAGTGTGTACGACGTCGCACACGCACTCGACCTCGCGGTGATCGCGGCGTCGATGATCGGTGGTTGTCTCGGGTTCCTATGGTGGAACGCGGCGCCAGCGCAGATCTTCATGGGCGATACCGGGTCGTTGGCGATCGGTACCGGCTTCGCGGGGCTCGCATTGGCCACGAATACCGACCTGCTCTTGCTCATCATCGGCGGGCTCTTCGTCATCGAGACGGCGTCGGTGATCTTGCAGGTCGCGCGCTTCCGGCTCACCGGGAAACGTTTCTTTCGCATGGCACCGTTTCACCACCACATGGAACTCGGCGGCCTCGCGGAGACCAAGGTCACCATCCGGCTGTGGATCGTCTCCGGGCTCTGTACCGGCGTCGGTCTCGGCATCTTCTACGCCGACGCGATCGCAGCAGGTATCACCAAATGACAGCAGCCCTTCGCCTTACCGGACGACCGACAGGTCGACGATCGAGCTACTTCGTCGTGCTGTTTGGTTCCGTTGTCGTGCTGTCCTTGTTCGGGCTGGTGATGGTGCTGTCGGCTTCCGCAGCGAACGCGCTTCGGTTCGAGGGATCGTCCTGGTACTACTTCCGTCAGCAGCTCATGTGGCTGGGCATCGGCACGTTGGCGATGCTCATCACGATGCGCGTCGACTATCGGTTCTGGCGCCAACTCACGAAGCCGATCATGCTCGGTTCGTTAGCCTTGCTCGCCTTGGCGCTCACGTCGCGGTTTGGTGTCACGGCCAACGGCTCGAGCCGCTGGTTCGGATGGGGCCCGGTGCGGTTGCAGCCGAGCGAGATCGCAAAGCTTGCGCTGATCCTGCATTGCGGCGATCTTCTGGCGCGTCGGCGCAACTGGCAGGCTCGCTTCTTGATCGGTCCGGTGCTGTTCTCGTTCGCGCTGGTTGCGACGCTTCTGATGCTCGAACCGAATCTGGGTACGACGATCATTTGCGCCACGATCGTCCTGGCGTTGTTGTGGAGCGCAGGCGCACCGTTACGTGCGTTCGCCGGCGTGAGTTTCGTCGCAGCGGCCTCGGCTGGTCTCCTGGCTGTGTTCGCGCCCTATCGCATGCGGCGTCTCGTAGCGTTCGGCGACGTATGGGCGAACCGGGGCGACTCGGGCTACCAGACCGTGCAGTCGTTGATCGCCGTATCGAACGGCGGCATCACCGGGGTTGGCCTGGGCGCAAGCCGTGGCAAGTGGGGGTATCTGCCCTTCGCGCATACCGACTTCATCTTCTCGATCATCGCGGAAGAATTGGGCCTGGTCGGCTCGCTCAGCGTCATCTTGTTGTTCCTGCTGATCGGGGTGCTCGGCTTCGCGGCCGCGTCGCACGCTCCGGACGACTTCGGCCACTACGTCGCCATCGGCATCACGACCTGGCTGTTGGTGCAAGCGTTCATCAACATCTCGGTGACACTCGGGCTCATTCCAGTCACTGGCGTGCCGTTGCCCTTCCTCTCGTTCGGCGGCTCGTCACTCGTGGTCACCATGGGGTCCTTCGGCATCTTGTTGAACATCGCGCGTCAGGCGCGGTGATGCCGCCTGCTCGGCCGTGCTTCGCGATGATCGCCGGAGGTGGCACCGCGGGCCACGTGTCGCCGGGGCTGGCCATCGCTCGAGCGCTCGTCGACGCCGGCCATCGCGTCGATTCGATTCACTACGTCGGCTCCGAACGCGGCATCGAAACGCGCTTGGTGCCGGCCGCCGGGTTTGCACTGACGGTTCTTCCCGGCCGCGGTATCCAACGTCGTTGGACACCCGACAACATCGGCGCCGTGTGGGGTCTCGCCCGCGCGTTCGCGCGCGCCGTGCACCTTGTCAGACACCTTCGGCCACGTATCGTCGTTGCCCTCGGCGGGTACGCAAGCGTGCCTGCAGCGTGTGCTGCCATCTTGTGGCGGGTGCCCATCGTCGTGGCCGAGCAGAACGCGGTACCCGGTCTGGCGAATCGCATGATCGGTCGTTGGGCGAAAGCATGCGCTGTGTCGTTCCCCGGAACCGCGTTGCCGCACGCGGTGCTGACCGGCAACCCCGTTCGCGAAGACGTCCGCACCCTCGACCGACCGGCGCGTCGCGCATCGGCGCGCGAGGGGCTGCATGTCGACGACGACCGCGTCCTCGTCGCGGTCTTCGGCGGGTCGCTCGGCGCGCGCCACATCAACGACGCCGTCCTTGATCTCGCCGAACGCTGGCATGGCCGAGCCGACCTGGCTGTGCGTCATGTGATCGGAGAGCGAGATTGGGAGCGCTATGCGCCACAAGTCGCCGCCCGTACCGAAGCGAATGGCGTCGCCTGTCTACGCTATGACGCCGTGCGGTACGAGGAGGACATGGCATCGTTGTACGCGGCCGCAGATGTCGCCGTGTGTCGCAGCGGCGCATCCAGCGTTGCCGAACTCGCAGTGGTCGGCCTTCCCTCGGTGCTGATCCCCTTGCCGGGCGCGCCGGGAGATCATCAGACCGCGAACGCGCGTGCGCTCGTTGATGCCGGGGGAGCGGTGCTCCTACGCGATGGCGATCTCGACGGTGAGGAATTGGCCGCAACGCTCGAGCCACTCGTGCGCGACGCCTCGACGCGCGAACGCATGGGCCGCGCTGCGAACGAACTCGGCCGCCGCGACGCGGCACAAGCGGTCGCGGCCCTCGCCGAGGAGTACGCCCGTGGCTGAGGTGGATCTGACGCAACCCATGGCGGTGCACATCGTTGGTGTCGGCGGTGCCGGGATGAGCGCGATTGCGTCTGTACTCGCGACCATGGGTCATCGAGTGAGTGGCAGCGATCTGCGCGATTCGCCGGGTCTCGATCGTCTGCGCGCGAGTGGCGTGCGCGTCGACATCGGCCATCGGGCGTCAAACGTGGACGGCGCCGAGATCCTCGCCGTGTCGACCGCGATACCGTCGACGAATCCCGAGGTCCTCGCCGCAGCCGAAGCGGGCACGCCAGTGCTTCGCCGAGCGGAGATCCTGACTGCGATCGCGGCGACCCGGGTGGCCATCGCCGTCGCAGGCACGCACGGCAAGACGACGACCTCGTCGATGCTCGCGCTGATGCTCGTCGAAGCCGGACTTCGCCCCTCGTTCATCATCGGCGGCGAGCTCAACGAGATCGGCTCGGGCGCGGTGTGGGATTCAGGCGAACTGTTCGTCGTGGAGGCTGATGAGAGCGACGGCACGTTCTTGTCGCTCGGCGCCGGCCATGTGATCGTCACGAACATCGAACCGGACCACCTCGAGTACTACGGCGGCTGGGAGCCGTTGCGTGCGGCGTTCGAATCGTTCGTCCGTCAGGCCTCGGGTGTGCGCGTGCTTTGCGCCGACGACATCTGCTGCTTGGAACTTGCGATGCAGCTGCGGGCCGAGGGCGAGCAGGTAGTCACCTACGGCACGGCTGACGGAGCCGACTATCGCATCGTCGATCTTGTGGCCGGCCGCGACGGCGTCTCCTTCGCGCTGATCGGGCCGGTAGCTCGGGTCGACGACTTGCGCCTACCTCTGGCGGGTTTGCACAACGCGCGCAACGCCGCCGCCGCACTCGCCATGGCCGCCGAAATGGGCGTCCATCCCGACGTCGCCCGCCGCGCCGTGAATCGATTCGCAGGCGTGGCGCGGCGCTTCGAACACCGTGGTGAGGCGGGCGGCGTGACGTTCGTGGACGACTACGCGCACCTCCCGACCGAAATTGCCGCAGCGGTCGCCGCTGCTCGCGACGGCGACTGGAAGCGGATCGTCTGCGTCTTTCAACCGCATCGCTTCAGTCGGACCGAATCGCTGTGGCACACCTTCGGTGATGCCTTTGTTGGTGTCGACGTGATCGCGGTCACCGATGTTTACGCGTCAGGCGAACGCCCGCGACCTGGTGTCACCGGAAAGCTGATCGTGAACGTGGTCCTTGACCATCACCCGTGGGCGACCGTCGCGTACGTGCCGCACCGCGACGACGCCGTGCGCTATCTCGACGACGTGTTGCGACCGGGTGATCTGTGCCTCACGCTCGGGGCCGGCGACCTGACCTCGTTGCCTGACGAGCTGCTACGCCGCCGAAATGCCAGCGCTGATGATCGTGGCTGATCTATCGGCGATCGACGCCGTTATTCACAACACGGTGCTGGCGGGCCGCGTTGCGCATGACTATCCCCTCGGCCCCCTCACCACATATCGCGTCGGAGGTCCCGCGGCTCGGTTTGTGATCGTTGAATCGATGCTCGATCTGCGAGCCGTCGTACAGGTGATCGCCGCGGGTGATCTGCCGGTGCTCGTGCTCGGCCGGGGCTCGAACGTGCTCGTGTCAGACCGCGGCTTCGACGGACTCGTCGTGCAGCTCGGCGCCGCCTTCGCGGACATCGATTTGCGGGGTTCGGTTGTACGGGCGGGCGGGGGTGCCAATATGCCTGTGGTGGCGCGACGTTGCGCGACCGCAGGTCTCACCGGGTTCGAGTGGGCGGTCGGCGTACCCGGTTCGATCGGCGGCGCCGTGCGGATGAACGCGGGAGGTCACGGCTCGGACATAGCGGCTGTGCTGACCGACGTGCGCGTGGTGTCGTTGCGAGGCAGCGGCGAGGTCGAGCGCATCCCCGTCGACAAGCTCGAGCTGTCGTACCGTCACTCCGTGCTCACCGAGGACCAGGTCGTAGTGCAGGCCACGTTGTCGTTGCTCGCGGGTGACGCGACGCAGGCAAACGCGCGGGTCGACGAGATCGTTCGTTGGCGACGCGAGCATCAGCCCGGCGGTCAAAACGCCGGCTCGGTGTTCACGAATCCGCGCGACGATTCCGCGGGACGCCTTATCGAGACCGCGGGCTGCAAAGGTATGCGCACCGGAAGTGCCGAGGTGTCCGACAAACACGCGAACTTCATTCAGGTCGACGACCGAGGCAACGCCGACGACATCTTCGCGTTGATGCAGCGCGTACGCGTGCGCGTACGCGACGTACATGGCATCGATCTGGTAGCCGAGACGCGGCTCGTCGGGTTCGACAACACGCAGCACGATGGCGCGGCGTCGACGGATACGAGCGAGAGATCATGAGCAGCGCGACAGTGACGACCACGAAGCGGTCGGCGATACACCCGCGCTTTCGCGCGCGGCGCATCGAAGTCAAACGCAACGCGGGCCGACGTCGGCTACATCGCCTTGTCGCCCTCGGCGTGCTCTTGGCTCTGTTGGTGGTCGCGTACGGGCTCACCCGCAGCCCTCTGCTCGACCTCGATCACGTGCGTATCACGGGCACGACTCACACCGATAGCGCGGCGGTGATCGCCACGGCCGGCCTGCGCACCGGCCAGCCGATGACTGATGTCGACATCGACCGAGCGCGACGCGCTATCGCGGCGTTGCCTTGGGTGAACACCGTCTCGATCGCGCGTCACTGGCCGGGCACGGTCGTCGTTACCTTGACCGAACGCCGCGGCGTGGCAGCCCTGAAGCTCGATGACGGCACCTGGCTGTTGCTCGATCCAACCGGACGCGTGCTCGAAACGCGAACGACGGCGCCCGTCGACGTTGCCGTCCTCACCGGCATCGCTACCACGGCGGGTCCCGGTGGCGCGGTGCCCGAAGCGCTCCCCGGGCTTGCGCTCGCGGGCTACATCACGGCCGATCTTCGTGCGTGGTTCGTCGAGGTTGTGGTCAACCCCGACGCAACGCTCGACGCCAAGCTGCGCAACGGTATCCGTGTGTCGTTCGGCTCTCAGGCTCACCTCGCCGACAAGATGATCGGCCTCGCGACGGTGCTCACGCGGGTCGATTTGAAGGACCTGGATCACGTTGATCTCGAGGTCCCGAATTCGCCGGTTCTGACTCGGCGTGGCTTCAGCGCGTAGTCTGTTGACCACACGGCGTCGTTTGCGAACCTGGTGGTGGTCCCACTGGGCGATGCAGCGCGTCGGGTAGCGTCACGCACTCGACGCGGAAACCGACAGGCCAACCCCGTCCCCCTGGAGGTAGCGACACTCATGGCCGGCAATCCACAGAACTATCTCGCGGTCATCAAGGTCGTTGGCGTCGGCGGCGGCGGCGTCAACGCCGTCAATCGCATGATCGACGCCGGGCTGAAAGGCGTCGAGTTCATCGCCGTCAATACCGACGCGCAGGCGTTACTGATGAGCGACGCCGATGTGAAGCTCGACATCGGCCGCGAGCTCACGCGCGGTCTCGGCGCGGGCAGCGACCCCGAAATCGGGCGTCAGGCGGCCGAGGATCATCGCGTCGAGATCGAACAGGCGCTGACCGGCGCCGACATGGTGTTCATCACCGCCGGCAAGGGCGGCGGTACAGGTACCGGTGCGGCTCCCGTCATCGCGGCCGTCGCCAAGTCACTCGGCACGCTCACCATTGGGGTCGTGACGCGACCATTCTCGTTCGAGGGTCGCCGCCGTTCGGTACAAGCCGAGCAGGGTATTCAGCGCCTCAAGGAGGCGGTCGACACGCTCATCGTCATCCCGAACGATCGGTTGCTCACCGTTTCGAACGAGAAGACATCGGTCCTCAACGCGTTCAAAATGGCCGATGAGGTGTTGTTGCAGGGCGTGCAGGGCATCACCGATCTCATCACGACACCTGGCCTGATCAACACCGACTTTGCCGACGTTCGCATGATCATGCGCGATGCCGGCAGCGCCCTGATGGGTATCGGGTACGCACGCGGCGACAACCGCGCCGTCACCGCGGCACGGGCCGCGATCTCCAGCCCGCTGCTCGAGGCCTCGATCGAAGGCGCTCGGGGCATCTTGCTGAACATCTCCGGTGGCAGCGACCTCGGGCTCTTCGAAGTGAACGAGGCGGCCGAAATCATCCACGGTGTCGCGCATCCCGACGCAAACATCATCTTCGGCGCTGTCATCGACGACGAGATGGGCGATGAGATCCGCGTCACGGTCATCGCCGCCGGTTTTGATCGATGGGACGAGGGCCGTGAGAAGCCTACGACGGTGAGCACCACGGCCCCCCGGCCCGCTAGTGGCGCACGCCCTACGCCGGCCACTGCGGCACCGCGTGGTGCCCGCGACCAGCGTCCGATCGCCGACGTGTTCGCCGATGTGGACGACGACGCCGAACCCGACGAGTTCGACGTGCCCGATTTCCTGAAGTAGCGCTCGATGGAACCGGCCGCGGCGATCGATGCACGCGCAGTGGCCGCGAACGTCGCCGCGGTGCGGGCGCGGATCGCGCGCGCGGGCGGTGAGGGCCGCACGCGGCTGGTGGCCGTAACGAAGGGGTTTGGCATCGATGCGATGCTCGCGGCCGCTGCCGCGGGCGTCGACGCAATCGGTGAGAGCTATGCACAGGAGTTCGTTCACAAGCTCGCCGCGTTGAGCGCGGTGTTGCCGCTACCGCTGCACTTCATCGGGCGCATCCAACGCAACAAGGTCCGCGCACTCGCGCCGCACATCGCACTTTGGCACAGCGTCGATCGCGTCGAGATAGGGCGCGAGATAGCGCACCGCGCGCCCGGCGCGTGCGTACTGGTCCAGGTCAACATTTCCCATGAGCCGCACAAGGGCGGCTGCGCGCCGCGCGAAGTGGAAGCGCTGGTGGCGACGCTGCAACGGCAGGGCCTCGACGTGCAAGGTCTGATGGCCGTCGGCCCGTCGGGCGCTCCTGAGCTCGCACGGCCGGGGTTCGAGATGCTTGCGGCTCGGGTGCGCGACCTCGGCTTGGCCGAGCTGTCCATCGGTATGAGCGACGATCTTGAGGTCGCCGTCGCGTGCGGCGCGACCATGGTGCGCGTCGGCCGATCGCTGTTTGGTGCGCGTCCTTTACCGTCGACGCCCGCTCGATGATCGAGGTCGTGTCGCGAGTGTCCTCTCTTTCGCGAGGCGAGCGCACTAGATTCACCGCCGAGACGGGCCTCACCGCCCACGCTCTGCGGCTCGGAGGGCGCTGATGGCTTCCTTTCTGAAGAAGACGATGCTCTACTTGGGGCTTGGTCCAGATGACGAATATGACCTGTACGAAGACGCGCCCGAGCCGGTGTCCGATCGGCGCGAGCACGTCGCAACCGTCACTCGTGTCACCCCGCGGGTGCATGCAACCGAAGCCGCCGACGGTGTTGGTTCGGTTCGACCGTTGCGCGTCGGATCGAGCGCGGCGTCAACATCGGCACTCGGCGCCGCTGCTGCGATGGGCCTCGCCGAGCCGTCCGAAGCGCGGCCGATGCCGCGCGGCGGCTCCGTGGTGCGGCCCTTGCCGCGTGATGTTCACGTGAAGCCGCACTCGGTCACGCCCTTGTCGTTCAACGACGCGCAGGAGATCGCGGACTGGTTCAAGCATCCGCAGCCGGTCATCGTCAACCTCGAAGCGGCCGATCGCGATCTTCGGCGGCGTCTGATCGATTTCTGTAGTGGCGTCTGTTATGGGCTCGGCGGTCAGATGGAACGCGTCGCGGATCACGTGTATCTCCTCACCCCGACGAACATCGAAGTATCCGCCGAAGATCGCCGCCGCCTCGAACACCGCGCCGACTGAGCACCAGCTCACAGGCGGCGCGGCGACCGTCCCCGATCGCGGTGAGCAGCAGGGGTACGATGCGCGGATGGACATTACGCCGCAGCTCCTCAAGGACATTCGGCTCACCAAATCGCGTCGAGGTGGCTACGACGAGGACGAGGTCGACGAGCTGATCGAGCGCGTCGGGGCCGCCATCGTTCAGCTACAGGGTCGATTGCGTGACGCCATGGAGCGTGCTGACAACGCCGAGGCCCACGCGTTGGCAGGCAACTCGCGTAGCGAATCCGAGGACACCCTTCGCCGTACGTTGGTTTTGGCGCAACGCACTGCCGATGCCGCCGTGTCCGAGGCCAACGCTGAGGCTGCTCGCACGACCACCGAGGCCAATGACCACGCGGCGCGTACGGTGAGCGAGGCAAACGAGCGAGCATCGCGACTCTTGAGCGACGCCGAAGCGCAGGCGAGCGTGCTCCGCACCGAGACCGAGTCAGAGCTGCGGCGCATGGCCGAAGAAAGCCGCGCACCGTTGCTCGGTGAGATCCGCGAGCTCGAACGCGCCCGCAGCTTTCTGCGAGACGACGTCGAGTTGCTCGAGCGCCATCTGAACGCACAACGCGAGCGTCTTCGCTCGCACGTGAGTGAACTCTCGCGCATCGTCGAGGAGCCGTCCACGCTTCGCCTCGAACCGGTACCGGCCACGAGCGGCGTCGACGTCGCGGCCCTGTTGGCGCCGCGCGAGCAGCCACGCCCCGACGTCACTGTTGCTCCTGTTGCCCCGCCCGTCGCCTTTGCCGCGCCGCTGATGAGCTACGAGGACGAAGGCGCGCACGCGATCTCCTACGAGCCGATCGACGAGCCCCGCGCAAACACAGGACCGCCCGCGTCGCTCGGCCAACCAACGTGGTCCGATGACGCTGATGATGCCGATGACGAGTCGTTCGCGGGGTTTGACACGGGTGTTGCCCCGTCCGCGGGTGGAGCGCTCGATCATGATGATCAACGTGGTGGCGACCAGTTTCTCGACCAGCTACGACGGGCGGTCGACGACGAGGTCGGCATCGACGATGGGGCCATGTCCGACTTCTTCGACGCCGAGGTCGACGACAACCCGCGATCTCGTTTCGGTCGACGGCGCTGAGCGGTCGCCGAGTTCTCGACCGAGCGTTCCCCGCTGCGCGTTCGAATGCCTCTACACTCCGCCGGGTCACGGGGCGAGCCCGAGGTGATCTCGGGGCGGAGAGGACGAAGCGACATGCCGACGCAGAAGAAGGCGAAGCCCGCCGCAAAGCCGACGAGGGCAGCGTCGACCACGAAGACGCCTCACGCAAAGGCTCCTCGTGTCGTTGCCGTAGCGAAGAAGGCAGCGCCGGCATCGAAGGCGTCTCGCCCGACATCGCCACCAAAGGCGGCTGCCAAGGCGGCACCGACTGTGGCTGCGAGGAAGCCGGTGAAGGCCATCGCGTCCAAGCCCGCGGTCACCAAGTCGGCGGCGCGCAAAGCGCCGCCCGGCGCCAAGCCCGTGTCTGCGCCCACCAAGCGGGCCGCAACCGTGGTCGCGTCGGGTCGTGCCGCGGCGAAGAAGGCTCCGGTGGCCAAAGCCACCAAGCAGGTGAGCGCACCGCCCACCCGCACCGCCCCGACCAAAGCAGCGCCGACGAAGGCCGCTGCCAAGCCCGCTCCAGCGTCGCCGAAGCCGGCAATCGCCAAGCCGGTCGTCGGGCCCAAGCCGGCGCCGACTGCGAAGAAGGCCAGCCCCGTGCCGACCCGCGAACGCGCATCGCGGCCGTCGGCGACCCCATTGGTTCCCGCGGCTGCACCCGCGTCGCGTGGACCATCAGCATCTGTGAAAGCGTCGGTTCCCCCACCGTCGTCCCTAGCTCCGGCGGCTCGCGCCGCCGGGAAGGATCAACCTGTGACGAAGCCCGCTCCTGTGAAGGCCGCAGCCGCCAAGGCAGAGCCGAGACCCGAGCCGACCAAGCCTGCCTTTGACAAGAAGTTCTTCGATGAGCAGCGCGTGATGCTGCTCGAGGAACGAGCCAAGTACCTGCACTCGGCTCAGGTGCTCAAGGCCGAAGCCGACGCGCTGGTGTTCGAACGCGAACCCGGTGACGTCCAGTTCGACGAGGAATCAGGCGAAGGCGACACGTTGGCCGTCGAACGAGACTTTGACCTCGCTCGCTCTGCGCAAGCGCGCCAACAGGTCGACGACATCGACGCGGCGCTCGCGCGCATCGACAACGGCACCTACGGGATCTGCCGTGTGTCCGCTCTACCGATTCCGAAGGAGCGGCTCCGCGCCATTCCTTGGGCCACTGAGCGCGTCGAGTACAAAGTCGGCGGCCTCGGCCGTCGCTGACGTGGCCCGACAACCGGCGCGTGTTGCGTCGCGCTGGGTCACACCGACCGTTGCCGCGGCGCTTCTTGCGCTCGACCAGCTGACGAAGTCATGGGCCGCAAGCGCGCTTGACGACGGCCGCGTCGTCAACGTGCTCGGGTCGCTGCGATTCAATCTCGTGCACAACTCGGGTTCGGCCTTCAGTATCGGTCGAGGGCTGGGCCCCTTCCTTGGGGTCTTCGCCGTTGTTGTCGTGCTCCTGCTCGTGCGGATGGGCCGCGTCCTGCGTTCGATACCCACGGCGGCGGCGCTGGGTACGATTCTGGGTGGTGCGGTAGGCAATCTGAGCGATCGCCTTCTGCGCGGCGGCGGCGGCGGTTTTCTCGGTGGCTACGTTGTCGACTTCGTGGACCTGCAGTGGTGGCCCGTGTTCAACGTGGCCGATATGGGAATCGTGTGTGGCGTGCTCGGCCTCGCGTGGTGTTCTATGCGCGGCGACGCAGTCGTGGCGGGTGACGCGTCATGATCGAGACCATTCCAGTTGCACTCGACGGTCAACGGGTCGATCGCGTCGTCTCGCTCATCACGGGCTGCAGCCGCACCCAAGCGGTCGCGATCATCGACTCCGGGTCGGTGCGAGTCGATGGCGTAGTCGTCGCGCAACGCACCCAGCGGGTGCGCGTCGGTGAGTCGATCGACGTGCCTGACGTCGATCTGCGGGTCGCGTCGCCACTTGCCGATCCCACCGTGCACTTCGGCGTTGTGTACGAGGACGACCACGTCATCGTGATCGACAAGCCGGCGGGCCTGGTCGTGCATCCGGGGGCCGGCAACGCCGACGGAACGTTGGTCAACGGCCTCTTGGCGCGCTATCCCGAGCTCGTCGATGTCGGAGAGGTCATCCGGCCTGGCATTGTCCATCGGCTGGACAAGGGGACATCAGGTCTGCTGGTGGTTGCTCGTACGCCCGCGGCGTATGAGCATCTTGCGGCTCAGATGGCCGCCCACGAGGCGCATCGCGGTTATCGCGCGCTGGCCTGGGGAGCGTTCGACACGACCGTCGGTGTCATCGACGCGCCGCTTGGTCGTAGCGACCGCGATCCGACCAAGATCGTCGTCTCACAAAGCGGCCGGCCGGCGCGAACCCGATATGTCGTCGACCGCACGTTTCATGAGCCCGTCGTGGTGTCGTTGCTCACCTGTGAACTCGAGACGGGGCGCACGCACCAGATCCGTGTGCACCTTGCCGCTATCGGCCATCCCGTGGTGGGCGACAGCCGTTATCGCGGGACGCGGCCTGGGCTCACCATGACCCGCCCATGGTTGCATGCGGCAACGTTGCGGTTCGTGCATCCGGTGCGCGACGAAGAGTTGTCGTTCGCGTCGCCGTTGCCGGACGATCTCACCGCGGTGCTCGAGAGCTTGCAGTAGCTGCTGTCGACGCGCGTGACGAGTGCGATTCGTCAGGTTCCGATTGCGGGCCAGTCGCCATCGCCACGCGCCATGGCACCGATGTCAGCAAGCGTGAACGAGTCGAGATAGTGGCGCATGTGCGCGCCGGCACTGCTCCAGATCGCCAGTAGCACGCATTGGCCTTCGTGATCGCAGCTCCCGTTGGTGTGAGGCTCGCTGAAGTCACCCGCCACGATCGGGCCGTCGACGGCGCTGATGATCTGGCTCAAGAGGATCTGCGCCGGTTCGCGCGCGAGGACGTATCCGCCGCCGACCCCACGTTTCGACCGCACGATGCCCGCACCTTTGAGCGCCAGCAGGATTTGCTCGAGATAGGGCTGGGGGAGCCCAGTGCGATCGGCGATCTCGCGGACGGACGTGGGTGTACCGCCATCGCCGTGCAGCGCAAGCGAGAGCAGGGCGCGGCTGGCGTAGTCGCCGCGGGTAGAGACCTTCACAACGGGTCATCCTAGAAGGTGCCCGCGCGGCGACCTTGGTACAACCGGACGAAACGTGCTGAAATCGCGGACGCCTTCGTGAGCAGACTCCGAGGTGAGCACGCAGCCACGTCGCCCTAGGCGGGCGCGGTGTGCGGGAGGATCACACATGTTCGACGTTCCCGTGCTGCCGGACTACGCCGGGGCCTGTGTGAGCAACATAGTTCCGGCATTGCTGGAGCCGTCCGCGGCACCACCGGCGTGGTTGCCGAGCTTCGTTCATGAGGCTGAGCAGATCGTGCTCCTCGTCATCGATGGGCTCGGCTGGGATCAGCTCCAGAGCCGTATCGCCCTCACGCCGATGATGAGCACGATGAGCGGCCAAGCCATCACCACGGTGGCTCCGTCGACCACGGCGACGGCACTCACGTCGATCGCGACGGGCCTTGCGCCTGGTGAACACGGCGTCGTCGGCTACCGGATCAACGTCGGCGGCGAGGTGCTCAACGTGTTGCGCTGGTCAACCTCAAAGGGCGATGCGCGCCTCTCGATTCCTCCTGGGAATTTCCAGACTGCCGCGCCATTCGCGGCGCAACGTCCACCGATCGTGACGCGGGCCGAATTCCACAACGGGGGCTTCAGCGGAGCGCATCTCGATGGCACACGGTTTCACGGTTATCGCTGTCAATCGACGTTCATCGTCGAGATCCGGCGCCTCCTCCGTGCGAACGAGCCGTTCATCTACGCCTACTACGACGGACCCGACAAGGTCTCGCACGAATATGGGCTCGGTGACTACTTCGACGCCGAGGTCGCAGCGACCGATCGACTCGTAGCCGACATCGTCGCCGAGTTGCCGCAGGGCGCCGTGCTCGTCGTCACTTCCGATCACGGACAGGTCCACACGGGTGATGCACTGTACGAGTTGCCGACCGATGTGCTCGAGCACGTGGCGATTCAGTCGGGTGAGGCCCGCCTTCGTTGGTTGCATGCCCGCGGCGGTCGGGCCAACGCCCTGCTCGAAGCGGTAACGCACCATTTCAGCGAGCTCGCGTGGATTCGCACGCGCGAGCAGACGATTGAAGAAGGCTGGTTTGGCCCGCACATCACCGATGACGGCGCGAGCCGGCTGGGTGATGTGGCGCTCGCAGCAACCGGCGTGCACGCGTTCGTCGACCCCGCCGACACGGGGCCATTCAAGCTGATCGGCCGCCACGGTTCGCTCACCCGCGCCGAGATGCTCGTACCGTTGCTGGCCTACGCTCGCACCTGATCGAAGAGGAACCCCCAAATGTCTGAAACGCGTGCCCTGCCCGTCGAACACGGCGAGATCGTCGCGGCGGATGCCGCGCCGGGCGACGACGCCAACCGGCAAGAGGAGTACATCGAGCAACCGGCCAAGGTGATGCGCGTCGGCACGATGATGAAGTCGCTCCTCGAGGAGGTGCGGACAGCGACGCTCGATGAAGCAAGTCGTGATCGGCTGCGCGACATCTATGAGACCTCACTGACCGAACTCGGCTCGGCGTTGTCACCGGATCTGCGCGCCGAACTGGGGCGCCTCGCGTTGCCGTTCTCGGACGACGATGACACTCCGCCGACAACGGCTGAATTGCGTATCGCACAGGCCCAGCTCGTGGGGTGGTTGGAAGGACTCATCCAAGGCATCCAAGCAACTCTTTTCGCACAACAGATGGCCGCACAGCAGCAACTCGCGAACATGCGCGGCCAACTCGGGCCGGGCGGGCCGGGCCCGAGTGGTCGTCCCGGCCAGGTCGTCGACAGCGCCGAGGGTCGTCCGGGTACGTACCTCTGAGGACTCGCGCGGATAGGTGAAGCGTCGCGGGCGTGCCCTCGACATCTCGCCTGTTCCAGGCGAGATCAACGATGGTATTGCTGGGTCGGATGCGCCTGTCGGCGCATCCTCTGAGCTCGGCCGTGGCGGGCGCGCGCGGAGCCCGCTTAACTC
>JAYUFA010000017.1:0-2926 GCA_043738925.1 Actinomycetota bacterium | reverse complement strand
CCATGGCCAGTGCCGTGTGCGAGCCGATGCCCCCGCCGCCAGCACCGGCGACGATCACGGTGCGCCCGTCGAGGCGGAGCCGTTCGATGATCATGCTTCCCCTCACGTTGGTCAGGCCGCGGTGTGGGCCACCGGCCATGTCGCCGAACCGCAGCATGGCATAGCCTCTGTACGCACGCCGACAGGTGAGGGCGCATGCCGACAGGTGAAGGACGATGACGATGCAGGATCTTGTCGGAAAGGTCGCGGTGGTTACCGGCGCGGCCAGCGGAATAGGTCTCGCGCTCACCAGCCGCTTCGTGGCCGAAGGCATGCGGGTGGTGATGGCAGATGTCGAGGAGGCACGCCTCGTGCACGAGGCGCAACGTCTCTCCGCGACCGGCGCCGACGTGTATGCGGTGCTCACCGACGTGACCAATCCCGATGACGTGTCGAGGCTCGCCGATCAGACAATCGGTCACTACGGAGCGGTGCATGTGTTGTGCAACAACGCCGGTGTGGCTCCCGGCGGGCCGATGCTCAAGACCACGCCCAAGGATTGGCAGTGGCTCGTCGGCGTGAACGTGCTCGGCGTTGCCTATGGGGTCACGACCTTCGCGCCGATCCTTGTCGCGCAAGGTGAGGGTCACATCGTCAACACGGCGAGCGAGGCCGGGCTGGTCACGACCAATGTCCTCGGCATGTACTGCGCGACCAAGCACGCGGTCGTCGGGCTCACCGAGGCGCTGTACCGCGAGCTCGAAGGCACCGGGGTCGGCGTGAGCGCATTGTGCCCGAATCTGGTGAACACCGATATTTTCTTGAGCGAACGCAACCGCCCGCACGGCACGGAACTCACCACCGACGAGAACGTGGCGATGGCACCGTTGCGTGAAGCCATTCGCGCCATGGGCATTGCGCCCACGCAAGTGGCCGAGAACGTGGTCGACGCGATCCGTGCAAACCGCTTTTGGATCTTCACCCACGAGAGCACGGTTTCCGCGGCGCTGACCCGCTTCAGTGATCTGAAGTCGGGCAGCAACCCGACTCCGCCGTATGCCCGCTGAATCGACCGGTCACGCGGATGCTCTCTCGCACCTCCGGGTGGTCGACTTCACCACCGATATCGCCGGGCCGTACGCGACGAAGCTGTTCGTCGACGCTGGTGCCGAGGTCATCAAGATCGAACCGCCCGGTGGCGACCCAGCACGATGCCTGACCGCGGTCGAGGTCGATATCGGCGGGCGCGACAGCGCGATGTTTCAGTACTTGAACGCGGGCAAGCTGTCGGTCGTCGGCACGCCGCGTGACGCGCACGTGCGTGCGTTGTTCGCCGGCGCCGACTTGCTTTGTGAAGACCTCGGGCCCGGTGGCATTGACGTGGACGCATTGCGCGCTGAGCACCCGCACGTGGTGGTGCTTTCGCTTTCGCCGTTCGGTTTAGCCGGCCCCTACGCGGGGCGTGTGGCGACCGAGTTCACGGTGCAGGCCGAGAGCGGCTCCATCCTTTACCGCGGTCGGTCAACCAAGCCGCCCGTGTACGCCGGTGGCCGCGTCACCGAATACTTGGCAGGTGCATACGGTGCGCCTGCGGCGTTGGCCGCGGTCATGCGGTCGCGGCGCACCGGAGTCGGCGAGCACATCGACCTGTCGATGGCCGAGGTCATGGCCATCGCCGCGTCGACGTTTGCCGATCTGTCGCACCACCTCGGGGGTCGGCCCGACCTGGTTACGCCAGCACGCGCGCTCGAGACACCTTCGATCGAGAAAGCCAAAGACGGCTACGTCGGTTTCAACACGAACACGGCGCAGATGTTTCAGAACTTCCTCATCATGATCGAGCGGCCTGATCTCATCGACGACGCCGAGCTCGCTTCGTTCGGTGGACGCCAGCGTCGGGCCGACTGGCCCGGCATCGTGTCGGCATGGATGCTTGAGCACACGGTCGACGAGATCGTTGATCTCGCGAGCGCGCTCCGCATTCCCGTAGCCCCCGTTTGCGACGGCGCGAGCTTGCTGACGAACGAGCACATGGTGGCGCGGGGTGTGTTCGTCGAGAACCCGGCCGGTGTCCGTCAGCCGCGTCGCCCGTACCGCTTCGATGACACGTCGCCTGCAGTGCCCAAGGCGTCACCCGCGCTCGACGCCGACCGCGATCGCGTGCATGCCCGCCCTACGCCGGTGGCCACCACACCCGGTGCCAATGCCGGTCGGTTGCCCCTCGACGGTTTGCGGGTGCTTGATCTCACCTCATGGTGGGCGGGGCCGTCGTCGACGCACCTGTTGGCGTTGCTGGGTGCCGAGGTCGTCCATGTCGAAAGTGCGAGCCATCCCGACGGCATGCGTCTCACCGGCGCCATGTTCGGGCGCGAGAAGTGGTGGGAGTGGGGCCACATGTTCGCTGCGGCCAACACCGACAAGCTCGGCATCACACTCGAGATGTCGTTGCCAGCAGGTCGCGCCTTGTGCGTCGAGCTCATCAAGTGGGCCGATGTCGTGGCAGAGAATTTCGCGCCGCGCGTGATGGAGCAATGGGGCCTCGACGCGGCCGCAGTCCACGCGATCAACCCGCGCGTGATCTTCACACGCATGCCGGCCTTTGGTTTGAGCGGCCCGTGGCGCGAGCGCGTCGGCTTCGCGCAGACCATGGAGCAGATGACCATGGCGTCGATCACCGGATACGCGGACGACCCGCCGCTCATCCCGCGCGGACCGTGCGATCCGAATGCCGGTATGCATGCCGCGTTCGCGACGCTCGTCGGTCTCGCCTCGCGCGAGCGCGATGGCAAAGGTGTGTTCATCGAGTCGACCATGATCGAGGCTGCAGCGAACATTTGCCCGCAACCGGTGATGGAATTCACCGCGTACGGCGTGGTGATGCAGCGGATGGGCAATCGCTCGCCGTACTGCGCACCACAGGGTGTGTACGCCGGTGCGGGATTCGAGC
>JAYUFA010000016.1:0-7727 GCA_043738925.1 Actinomycetota bacterium | reverse complement strand
TTTGACCAGTGGTGGCGTCGAGCACCAACAGCACCTCGGTAACCGTGCCGGCGCCTTTCTCGGCGACCCGACGAACCTTTCGCAGCTCTTCCATCAGGTTGGACTTGGTATGCAGCCGGCCGGCCGTGTCGCCGAGCACCAGATCGAAATTGCGGGCTTTGGCCCGTTCGGTCGCGTCGAAGATCACTGACGCAGGGTCGCCGCCTTCGTTGCCCCGGACGAGCTCGGCGCCCGCGCGCTCGGCCCAGACGGTGAGCTGTTCCACCGCGGCCGCGCGAAATGTGTCACCGGCCGCCAGCAAGACGCGGCGGCCATCGGCGATCTCGCGTTTGGCGAGCTTGCCGATGGTCGTCGTCTTGCCCACACCGTTCACGCCGACGAACAACCAAACGCTGGGCGCGGTATCGGCGTATCGCAACGTGCGATCGAAGGGGGCAAGGCGCTTTGCCACGTCGGCCTTGAGCGCTTCGATCAACGCTGCGGGATCGGTGATGCTCTCGACCTTCACCCGTTCGCGCAGGTCGGCGAGCAGCGCTGTTGTCGTTGCGACGCCGACGTCGGCGCGGAGCAGCCCCTCCTCGAGATCGTCCCACGTCGACTGGTCGATGCCTGAACGTGACAGGACCGAGCTGAGGGAGCCGGCGAGCAGCCCGCGCGCCTTGACCAGGCGTTCGCGAAGCGTTGGACGAGGCGTGCTCTCCCCGACCAAAGTCGGCTCGTGGTCGTCACCGTCGTCACCAACAACCTCTGCGGCACCGTCCTCGACCCGAGTCTCAACCTCAACCGAAGGTTCAGGCTTATCGGCGCGTACGCGCCCGGGCCGATCGAGGGGCGGTGGCTCGAGCGGAATGCCGCGGTCTCGACGACCGAGGAGAAGGAAGCCAGCGCTGGCGATGAGCAACGCGGCGGCGATGAGAACGATCACAAGGGTCATGGCCCAGCGATCCTACCTGCCGTCTTGGTGGCGCTCCCCCGGTCAACAGCGGCGCTCAGCAGCGCGCTATCGAGTCAAGGTGCCGAGGGTGACTTTGATCTTCATCGTCGAGCCGTCGCGCACCACGGTGAGCTCGATCACATCGCCGGGCTTTTGGAGCTGCACGCGTGCGCTCATCGCCGCCATCGACAGGACCTTGGCTCCATTCAGGTTGGTGATGAGATCGCCAACCTTGATCGCAGCAGCTGCCGCGGGCGAACCCGGCTGCACGGTGCGGACCACGATGCCCGGCGAGCCGCCCTCGCCCACTCGGCCAAGAATACCGAGGTAGGCAACCGAGAGACTCTCACCGCCGACGATGCGGCCGGCGATAGCGATGAACGTGTCCGCCGGAATGGCGAAACCGACGCCCACACTCCCGTTGCTGTTGCCCGAGGTGCGAATCGACGTGTTCATCCCGATCACGCGACCCTGCTTGTCGGCCAGAGCGCCTCCGGAGTTGCCGGGGTTGATCGGCGCGTCGGTCTGAAGCATTTCGACCGGATTCTGATTGCTGATCACCCGACCAACGGCCGACACGATTCCCGCCGTGACTGTCTGTTCCAAACCGAACGGAGAGCCGATAGCCACCGCGGTCTGACCGACGCGCACATCGTCGGTCTTGCCGAAGGTCGCCGGGGTGATGCTCTTCGCGGTGGTGATCTTCACTACCGCGACGTCGCGCACGGTGTCGGCACCAACCACTTTGGCATCGTTGAACACCGTGCCATCGGCCAGCTGAACGCTGACCGTCGACAGGGTCGCGCCAGCCTGGGACGTGACGACGTGGGCATTGGTCACGATGAGGCCGGTCTTGTCATAGATGATGCCGCTTCCCTCACCCTCGTCAGTCACGATCAGCACCACTGACGGACCGACGGCCGCGGCCACGTCGGCAATCGGCTCATCGCCGTTTCCTGCCACCGGGGGCGGGCCGGTGTTGCCAAGCGTTGTGGTGACCAGCGTCGGCGAGGACGCTGGGTGATCGACGCCCTGCGCTGCCTTCGAGCTGCCATCACGCAGTGCGAACACGCCAACGGCGAGCAGAGCGAGGATTGCGACGACGGCTGCGCCGATCAGCCAAGGACGCCGCGACCCGCCCTTCGGTGCCGACGGGGGCGGCGGCGACGTATGCCATTGGGGATTCGGCGGTTGCGTCGGGGGCGAGCCCGGCGGGCCCGATGGCCACTGCATGGTCGCGCCAACTCGGTAGGGCGGCATCGACCCGGGCGCCGCGGTAGGCGCCGTACCCCATGGCACAGGTGGTGCAGTCGGCACACCGAACGGCGGACGCGCCACGGGTGGCGGCGGATACGGCGCAGGCGACGACGACGTGGCCGCGTATTGCGGCGGCACGTAGGCGGCAGGCACGTAGGCGGGCGGCGCCGGCGGCACATACGTGGGCGACGGCATCGCGGACGGCGGAGGCGCTTGGACGGGCTCACCGGTTGCGCCAGCCGTGGGCGTCGTCGGCGTGAGATACGTGGCCGGCAAGGCAACGGGGTCGGTCGGCTCGTCAGCGGCGGCCGGGCGCCCTGGTTCGTCCGGATCCGGCAGGAGGGTCCAGTCGTTCATGACGTCGACGGTAGGTCCCGCTCGTGAAAAGCGCGCGAAAGTGATCCGATGGCGATCATGACCCGCCACCGACCGCTGTCAACGGCGACGCGCCGGTCACGATGGGTACCGGGCCGGTGTCAGGCGGCGGCGGCTGGACCGCGGGGAACCAAAGCACGAAGGTCGAACCCTTACCGAGCTCGGACACCAACTGCACGCGACCGTGGTGACGCGCCACGATCTGACGGACGATCGACAACCCGAGCCCGCTGCGGCCCTCCTCGCGCGCTCGCCGGCGGTCACCGCGCCAGAACCGTTGCCACACGTGCACTTGATCCTCAGGTGCGATACCGGGGCCGTGATCTTCGACGGCGGTCCACACCCAACCGCCCTCGCTGCCGGCCGCCAACCGAATTGCGGATCCCGACGGGGCGTGGCGAATCGCGTTTGCCAGGAGGTTGGCGATGGCCTGCCGCAGCGCAGTCGCATCGGCGGTGACCCACAAACCGGGAATCGCGACGCTGTCGATGCGCAAGCCATTCGTCTCGGCGGTCGCGCGAAAATCTGCCTCCGCTTCCGCGATGAGCGTGGCAACGTCGATGAGACCAGCGCGACTGGCGGGCGCCTCGCGACGCGCATACAGCAGCAGATCGTCAACGAGAGTCGACATGCGCTCGGCTGTACGACTGACCACCACGCCGACCTCTCGCAACTCATTGGTGGTGGCGTCGGGATCGGCCAGGACGACCTCGAGGTTGGTGCGGATCACGGCGAGCGGATTTCTCAGTTCATGCGACGCCTCATGGATGAATCGACGTTGGCTCTCGAACGCGGCATCGAGACGCGCGAGCATCGCGTCGAACGTGTCGGCGAGCTGATGCAGCTCATCGTTCGGCCCGCGCATGTTGATGCGCCGCGACAGATCGGTGGCCTGGATATCGCGTGCCACGCTCGTGATGCGCCCGATTGGGCGCACGACTCGACCCGCCACGAGATAGCCAACGCCAAGGCTGCCGACGAACAACATGCCCAGTGCCATGAACGAGTACTGACGCAGTTTGTCGAGGGCACGTGCGTTCGCTTCGGCCTCGATCGCGCGGGCGAGATCCTGTTGGTCGATGAGCTGGATCACCTGCCCGCGGTAAATGATCGGCTGCTCGCGCTGCGAGATCTGCTGGTCTGCCAGAGTGCGCGACACGCCGGTGTAGATGCCGAGCACGACGAGCGATGCCAGGCCGAACAACACCACGGAATACAACACCGTCAGGCGCACACGGATGGAGCCCATCCAAGGCGGCAGCTTCTCCGTGATCGTTTGCGTACGCGCGCTCACGATGTGCTCTCGCCCGCAATGAGTTTGTAGCCGCGACCGATGACGGTCTCGATCAACGGTGCCTCGCCTTCGACGGTGACCTTGCGGCGCAACGTTCCGACGGTGACCCGAACGGTGTTCGTGAACGGATCGGCGTGCTCGTCCCATACGTGTTCGAGCAGCTCTTCCTGCGAAACCACATCGCCCGCGTGCGCCATGAAGTACCGCAGCAACGCGAACTCCTTGGCCGTGAGATCGAGCACACGGTCGCCGCGTCGCGCGTGGTGCCGAGCGGTATCGAGCCCGAGCGCACCGACGTGCAGGATCGCCGTCGAGCGACCGGCTTCGCGCCGCAACAACGATCGAACGCGCGCCGCCAACTCGCCGAACGCAAAGGGCTTGACGAGATAGTCGTCGGCCCCGGAATCGAGCCCCGCGATGCGATCGTCGATCGTGTCGCGGGCGGTGAGCATGAGAACGCGTGGTTGATCGCCCGCACACGGTCCTTCGCGCATGCGGCGACACACCTCGAGGCCGTCAACGTCGGGCATCGTGAGATCGAGACAGATGAGGTCGTACTCATTGACGGCGATCTTGGCCAACGCGTCCTCGCCGTCGAACGCGAGGTCGACGGCGTACCCCTCGCGCCGCAGACCGCGGCCGATCGCCTCGGCAAGGTCTTCCTCGTCGTCAACGACCAAGATCCGCACGCAGCAGACCGTACCGTGCGCGCCGGGTGATTCGGCGTGCACCCCAACCGCGTACCTTTATGCCGAGCTTCGCCCTGTGGTGGTTCACTGTGCAGCACCAAGCCGCGCCGGGCCGCACAGCGAGGTGACCCAGCACCGAACACTTCAGAGGAACTCGAACCGATGTCCTACGACGATCACCAACCGCCCACGCTGACTGCCCCGGGCAGCTCGTCGGCCGCTGTGCCATCCGATGCTGATCGCGCCAAGTCCATTGAGGCCGCGCTCTTTGAGATCAAGAAGGTGCTCGTCGGCCAGGACCGCACCATCGAGCGGCTCATGGTGTGCTTGCTCTCGCGTGGCCACTGTCTGCTCGAAGGTGTGCCCGGTGTCGCGAAGACGTTGGCTGTCGAGACGCTCGCTCGCGTCACGGGGGGCACGTTCGCGCGGTTGCAGTTCACGCCTGATCTGCTGCCGGCGGACATCGTCGGCACTCGTATCTATCGCTCGTCTTCGGAAAAATTCGACATCGAACTGGGCCCGGTGTTCGCCAACTTCGTGCTCGCGGACGAGATCAACCGCGCCCCGGCCAAGGTGCAATCTGCGCTGCTCGAGATCATGGCCGAGAAGCAGGTGTCGATCGCGGGCAAGACCTTCCCTGCGCCCGATCCGTTCCTCGTGCTCGCCACCCAGAACCCGATCGAGAGCGAAGGCGTGTACCCGTTGCCCGAGGCGCAACGTGATCGCTTCCTCATGAAGGTGGTCATCGGCTATCCGACGCCGGCGGAGGAAGTCGCAATCGTGCAACGCATGAGCGTGCGTGCGCCGGTACCGCGCCAGATCCTCGACACCGAGCTCGTCAAGCACCTCCAAGACGCCGCCGACTCGGTCTACGTCGACCGTGGGGTCATCGACTACGCAGTCAACCTCGTGCTGTCGACCCGAGAGCCCGCGAGCTTCGGCATGCACGATCTCACGGAACTGATCACCTACGGCGCCAGCCCCCGCGCGTCGCTGGGCCTGATCCGCGCCGGGCGCGCACTCGCGCTTCTCCGCGGCCGGACGTACGCACTCCCCCAGGATGTGTTCGACGTTGCGCCCGACATCATGCGCCACCGCGTGGTGTTGTCGTACGAGGCGATGGCACGTGACCTGACCTCCGACCACGTCCTCGCACGCGTGCTCTCGACCGTGCCCGCACCGCGCATCTCCCCGTCACAGGACCCGGTACGCGCACAACACATCGACAACCCGAACCCCGACGCCAATGACGGTTGGCGCATCGCATGACGATCGAATCCTCGCGGGAACTCTTACGACGCCTCGAGTTGCGCGTTACGCGCAAGCTCGACGGTTTGTTGCAGGGCGACTACCGCGGGTTGATCCCCGGTCACGGCACCGAGCTCGGCGAAACCCGCGAGTACCAGCCAGGTGACGATGTCCGGCGCATCGACTGGAACGTCACTGCTCGAACGCAAACGACGCACATCCGCGAATCGATCGCGGATCGCGAGCTCGAAACATGGGTGTGCGTCGACCAGTCGGCGAGCCTCGACTTCGGCACCGCGAAGATGGAAAAGCGCGAGCTCGCGCTGAGCGCTGTCGCGGCGGTCGGCTTTCTCACCGCACGGGTGGGCAATCGCTTCGGCGCGGTGCTGGTAGAACCGAACCGCGTCGTCGAGGTTCCGGCCAAGCAGGGCCGCACACATCTGATGGCGGTATTGAACCGCGTGCAGAACGCACCACGTGCCGACGCCGGTGGTGAAGCCGACCTTGCACAGGGCATCAGGCGGCTGCTCTCCCCCACGCATCGACGCGGTCTCGCCGTGGTGGTGAGCGACCTGCTCGCGCCTGCGGGATGGGCTCAGGAGATCGCGCGCGTCGCGCAGCGACACGACGTGCTTGTCATCGAAGTGGTCGACCCCCGCGAACTGGAGCTGCCCGACGTCGGCACGCTGGCACTGATCGACCCGGAGACCGGGCGACGGCGCGAGGTGAACACGCGCAGCGCGAAGCTGCGGGCGCGCTATGCCGACGCGGCAAAGCAGCAGCGCGACGAGCACGCACGCTCCTTGCGAGCCGTCGGTGCCGATCACTTGGTTCTGAGCACCGATCGTGACTGGCTGCTCGACATCGCCCAATTCGTCGTGTTGCGCCGCAAGCGCTTGGAACGAAAGGTACGCCCGTGACGTTCGCTCTCGCGTTCTCCCAGCCGGTTCGCCTCTGGCTGCTTGTCGCCGTCGCGCTCGTGCTCGCGGCGTATGTGGCCTTGCAGTTCACACGCCGCACCTACGCCGTTCGCTTCACCAACCTCGACCTACTCGACAAGGTTGCGCCGAAAGGGCCCGGCGTCCGCCGTCACCTGGTCGCCGGAGGTTTCGTCGCGTGCCTCGCGCTGCAAGTGTTGGCATTTGCCGGGCCCCAACGCGTCGAACGCGTGCCGCGCGAGCGCGCAACCGTGATGCTGGCCATCGACACCTCGCTGTCGATGCAGGCCACCGATGTCTCACCGTCGCGCATCGCCGGAGCAAAGGAGGCCGCGAAGGCGTTCCTTCAACAGCTCCCCGCGAAGTTCAACGTTGGCCTCGTGTCATTCAGCCGCACCGCCGTGGTGAAGGTGATACCCACACAGGACCACCAGCAGGTGCTCGCCGCGATCGACACCCTCGAGCTTGGCGAGGGCACCGCCATCGGTGATGCCATCGTCGCAAGCCTCGAAGCCATCAAGACGGTCCCCGCCGATGCGGAGGGTACGCCCCCGCCTGCGGTGATCATCGTGATGTCCGATGGCAAGACCACCTATGGCACGCCCGACGATGTCGCGGTCCAAAAGGCGACCACCGCCGCGGTGCCGGTTTCGACGATCGCGTTCGGCACGCCGGAAGGGACCATCACGCTGCCCAGCGAACGAGCACCCATACCGGTTCCGGCGGATCGTGAAGCACTCGCGGCGATCGCCAGGGACTCCGGCGGCAAGTCGTACGACGCGCAGTCGACCGAACAGCTCAAGGAGATCTACCGCGGCATCGGCAGCTCGGTCGGCTTTGTCAGCCAAAAGCGATCCATCGTCGGCTGGTTCGTCGGGCTTGCTCTCATCGCCGCACTCCTCACCGCGATCGGCTCGCTTGCCTGGTTCCAGCGACTGCCATAAGACATGCGCCGATCGGCGCATCCTCTACGGACGCGAGCGGACTTTTTC
>JAYUFA010000015.1:0-2931 GCA_043738925.1 Actinomycetota bacterium | reverse complement strand
AGCACCACACCGCTACAGATCACCGGGCGCGGCGGAGTACCCCTCAATGGTGTCGCCGCGGTCGTGCTCAACATCACCGGCGCGGACGCCACGGCAGGTGGCTTCGTCACTGCGTGGCCGGCCGGCAACCCACGTCCTGACGCGTCGAACCTCAACCTCGCCGCGGCAGGTGACACCGCGGCCAACCTGGCGATCGTCCGCATCGGCGAGGGCGGTCAGATCAACCTGTACACCGAGGCTGGCGTACATCTGCTGGCCGATGTCGTCGGATGGTTCGGCGATACAACACAACCAACATCTGCTGACGGCCTGTTCCAACCGGTGAAGCCGGCGCGGGTGTTCGATACCCGGCCAGGCTCCTTCGTCGGCGCGGGAGGCGTGACCACTCGCCGGTATCTGGGTATCGCCGGTGTCGTGTCGAATGGGGTCGCCGCAGTCGCGGTCAACATCACCGGCACCGATTCGGCGGCACCCGGCTACATCACCGCTTGGCCGTCAGGTCATCCGATGCCCGTCGCCTCCACACTCAACCTGAGCGGCCCGCGCGACACGCGACCGAACGCCGCGATTCTGCCCCTGGGTGCATCAGGAAGCATCGATCATTTCGCCGAGCGCGGCGCGCACCTCATCGTGGACATCGCCGGCTACTTCACGGGCACGCCGCCAAACTGAGCGAGAGCACGCCACGGCGCGCCGAACGACGCGATCGGTCGGCGCGCTACGTTGGCCGCGTGGACACCGACGATCACGCCGCGCATTGGCCAGCGCCGTCGGTTGTCGGACCATTGAACGGCGTACGTGTCGTCGATTTCGGGCAGTGGATCGCAGGACCGTTGACCGCCACGCTGCTCGCCGATCAAGGTGCGAGCGTCGTTCGCATCGAAGCACCGACCGGACCGCGTTGGAATCACGTCGCGAACACCATGTTGTTGCGCAATCGCCATTCGATCACGCTCGATCTGCACGACGCCGCCGATCGCGCGACCGCGCAAACGCTGATGGCAACCGCAGACGTCGTGATCGAGAACTTCCGGCCGGGGGTTGCCGATCGACTCGGCATCGGCCGACAACGCGCCATCGTCGCCAACCCTCGTCTCGTGTACTGCTCGATCCCCGGATTCGGTCATGACGACCCGCGCGCGGCCCAGCCGGCGTGGGAGGGCGCGGTCATGGCCGCAGGCGGCGCGTATTCCTCAGAGCTGTCCGGTGCGTTGACCGGCGTAGGCGCCGGGAGCGATCCAGTCGAGTTCTCGCCGTTGCCGCTCGCGTCGGTGTTTGCCGCGACGGAATCGGCCATGGCGATCGTCGCCGCGCTGATGGCCCGCGAACGCGACGGGCTCGGGCAATGGATCGAGGTGCCGCTGTTCGACGCGCTCTTCGAAGCCAGCGGCGTTCGCGCAATGACCTTTGAACGCGGCGGCCTCGCGCTGACCGACTTCGGCAACGGCTTCTATCAATGCGGCGACGGTCGTTGGGTCACGTTCGTTGCCATGTGGTTCCGCCATCTCGAATGGTTCATAAGCGCCGCCGGCATGCAGCAGTGGATTTCCGAGGGTGTCGTCGACTTCGATCGTCTGTGGCACGACAGCGAGGCGGGCAATGAGCTGCGCCGCCGCCTGATCGCGTTGTTCGCCACGCGCACTGCGGCCGAGTGGGAGGAACTGGGCCGCGATCACGGATGCACCATCGCGATGATGCGCTCGACCGAGCAGTGGCTGAACGAACCGCACGCGATGGCGTCGGGAACGGTGCTCGACATCGACGACCCGCTGCTCGGACGCGTCCGCGTACCTGGGCCGGCAATCACCTTCTCGGCACGCGATGTCGTACCAGCGAGGCCGCCGCGCCGATCAGGGGCGGCACCCACCACCGCCGCGTTGGCCGGCGTGCGCGTCCTCGACTTGTCACGCGTGGTCGCAGCACCGACCGCGGCGAAGTTGCTCGCTCAGTTCGGCGCCGACGTGATCAAGATCGATGCCGATCCCGCCGTGGGCCGCGCTTCGTTTCGCGAGCCTGCGTTGCACGAACATCTCAATCGCGGCAAGCAGACAATCATCGTCGATCTCACCTCCGACGAGGGGCAGCGGTTGTTGCCGCGTTTGCTCGCCCAGTGCGACGTTGTCGTGCACAACTTCGGCGCGGCCGCGGCCCGGCGACTCGGAATCGACGAACCCTCCGTGCGCGCCCACGCTCCTCACGTTGTGTACTTGCACGTGAACGCGTTCGGCGAAACCGGACCTTGGCGCGACCATCGCGGCTACGCCGAACTCGCCAACCTCACAACCGGCATCACCGAACGCAGCATCGGCGAGACCCGACGCGACAGCGGATCATCGCCGCTGATCGACAACCCTCGTTGGTTCTTCACCGACTACCTGACAGGTGTGCTCGGTGCGTACGCCGCGCTCGTCGGTCTCTACCACCGCGACCGCACGGGCCATGGCGCGCGCGTAACCACGTCACTCGTGCGCGCCGCCATGCTCGAACAAGTGCTGTACATGGTGGGGGGAGCGCGAGACGCCGCCTGCGAGCCCCGCGGTGCCGCGCCCGGGTGGGCACCTCTGCAACGCTTGTATGCAACACGTGACGGCACCGTGTTCGTCGGCGCGCCCGAGTCGCAGCTCGACCGCGTGTTCGCGGCCCTTGCAACAGATCCGATCGATGCGAGCAGCGACGCACACAACATCGAGCAAGCCCTCGCCCACGCCTTGGCCAGGCTGACCAGCGCCGAGTGTGTCGACCGCCTGCGCATCGGGCGCGTCGGCGTACACGCGGTGACCACGCTGGCCGAGCTGATGACCGAGGGTGGCGTGGCGGACCGTCGCGGCCTTCGCGTCGAGGACCACACCGAGCAGGCCGGAGCGATCGTCATGCCCGGTCCGGTCGCGTTCCTTTCGCGCACGCCGATGCAACCGGGCGCCCTGCCCGGCC
>JAYUFA010000014.1:0-2944 GCA_043738925.1 Actinomycetota bacterium | reverse complement strand
GCGAGACCATCGAATAGACCGAGCCGAGAGGCGACGAAGCCTATTTCCGGCGCGGGTTCACCGCTGGACGGCGTACGTGCGATGATTCTCGGCCGTAGCGGCGACCGTGGCGGTCGACCTTTCGACAAACGTTGGGGAGACCTTCGGTCGACCTGGGAGGCTCAAGACATGGCGATCACGACGCGTGGACGAGTAGCGGTGGCGCTCGTGTCGATCGGGCTGATCAGCGCAGCATGCAGCGTCAATCACGACAAGCCGGCTGCGTCCGGCGGGCCGATCCCCGCCGCGCCCACGACCACCGATCCGCACGAGTTCTCCGGCACCGATTTCTACGCCACGCCGCCGGCAGTCGCGGGCGCTCAGCATGGCGACCTCGTGTCGTACGCTCCGATCCCCCTCGCGGCCGGTGGCCTGACAAACGCGAAAGCATGGCGCATCCTGTATCGCTCGCAGGCCGCCAACGCCGACAAGCCAATCGTCGTGTCGGGCTTCGTCCTGGCACCCGATGCGAAGGCGACCACACCCCGCCCCATGGTCGCGTGGGCCCATGCCACGGTCGGCTCAGCCGACAAGTGCGCACCGTCGAAGACGTTCACTGGCGTTGCTCCGGTGGCCGATTCTCTCAAGGTCGGAGCGACACTGCTCGCGCAGTTCCAATCGTTCATCGACGCAGGTGACGTCGTCGTGGCGACCGACTACGAGGGCCTCGGCACCGAAGGCCCGCACCCGTACCTCGTGGGTGTCAGCGAAGGCCGCGGCGTGCTCGACTCGATCGTTGCCGTCAAGCAGTTCACCGACCTCAAGGCCAGTGACAACGCGATCATCTACGGCCTGTCACAGGGCGGGCAGGCGGCGTTGTTCGCCGGTCAGCTCGCCGCGAGCTACACGCCCGGCGTGAAGGTCGCCGGTGTGGTCGCCGCGGCGCCGTTCTCCGAAGTCGACCAGCTTCTGCCCCTCGCCGCGGCCATCCCTAGCGTGTCGCAGTATTACGTACTCGGCATTTATGGCCAGGCTGCCGGTAACGCCAGCCTGCACGTGGCAGATGTGCTCGACAGCGCCGGTCTGGCGCAATCGTCCACCGTGGAATCTCAGTGCCTCGACGAGATAACCAAGACGCTCCAGGGTGTGCTGACGGCCAGTGGCAAGACCTCCTTCATGGCGGGAAGCCCAACGACCTTTGCCGACTGGAAGGCGCAACTCGCGTCGATTGTGCCCGGCAAGCAGGCCACGGGCGCGCCGATCTTCATCGCCCAGGGCCTCGACGACGCGACGGTCCCCGCGGGAACCACCCAGACACTCGTGAATCGCATTTGTGGTCTCGATCGCGTCGCGTACAAGACGTACCCCAAAACCGGCCACGGTGATTCGATTGTGTCGGCCGATGCTGATATCCGCAGCTTCGTGAAGGATCGCCTCGCCGGTACGGCGTTCGTTCCTGCCTGCTGAGCGGCCAGGGGTCACACGGCCGATGGGTCTGACGGCCCATTCCCCACAAAGCGTCCATCGGTACCCTCGTAGTGCATGGCCCGCGGTTGTAGTCCTTCGCCGCGCGTTCTGAGACGCGTGTTCCGGAGCGCCGCACCCAAAGAGGATGCGCCGATCGAGGCATCCGACCCAGCAACACCGTCGTTGATCTCGGCTGGAACAGGCGAGACGTCGAGGGCACGCCCGCGACGCTTCACCTATCCGCTGTACCTCTCGGTGGTGCTGTTGGTGTTCCTGTCGGTTCCGTCGTCGGTCAGCGCCACGGGCACCACGGCGGACACTCGTGTGCCCACGGCGGCCGAGCAACTGGCTTCGGCGCGTGCCCAACTCGACGCCAGCGAGGCTCGCCTCGTCTCGCTCGAACAGGAGCGCCTCACGATCGAGACCGAGCATCAGTCTCTGAGCGACACGCAAAGGAGTCTCGCCCGCAACCTTGAGTTGGCGCTGCATGACACCGAACAGTTCGCGGTCGAGGCGTACGTGGCAGGCGGGCCGAATGCGTCGGTAGGGGAGATCCTCGGCGCGCATGACGTGGGCGATGCCATGTGGCGGTCGGAGGTGCTCGCGGGGCAAACGACACACGGCATTGAGCGAGCAACGGCGCTGCGTGACCTCACGACGCGCGCCGACGCTGCCGTGCGCCAGATCGCATTGCGCAGTGACCAGAATCGCCGCAAGGTCGCCGCGGCAACGCTCGACCGGTTCTTTGCGTCCGTCGCCAACAAGCGCGCCGAGCAACTGGTTGCGGCGCAGCAGCGTTCGGGTTCGGCGCTCGCGACCGACGGGGCCGACGCAGTCACGATCACCGACGGGTGGGCGCGACTGCGCAACTGCGAGTCCTCAGGGAACTATCAAGCCGTAAGCGCGTCTGGGCTGTACCGCGGCGCGTACCAGTTCGACGTGCGTACGTGGCAGTCGGTGGGCGGTTCTGGCGATCCGGCGGACGCGCCTCCGGCCGAGCAGGACATGCGAGCCGAAACGCTCTACCGCAGTCGCGGTCGTTCGCCGTGGCCGGTATGTGGGCGCTACTTGCCCTGATGCATCACCGCGATCACCTGGTCGACGCTGGGGTTCACCATGGCCACATTGCCGACGAGCACCGTTGGCACGGTCTCGTTGCCGCCGGCCACCGAGCGAACGACCGCCGCGTGAGCAGGGTCTTCCCAGATGTTGCGCATGTCGAGCGTGACACCGTGGTTGCTGAGGCCACGATGGAGGCGGGTGCAAAAGCCACACCCTTGTCGCCAATAGAAGGTGACCCCGTTTGTGTTGTCGCTCATTCGTTCTTGCCCTTCACCGACGCTGTCAGCTTCTGCCCTTCGAGCAGCAGCAGGCAAACAACGTCGCGGTCGTGGTTCTTGTTCCACGATTCCGCGCTCGGTGCAAGGTGCAAGAAGTAGTACCGCGAATTCTCGTAAGCGATGCCGACGTAGGTCTTGAACCCGTCAGTGCATGCCTG
>JAYUFA010000013.1:0-2945 GCA_043738925.1 Actinomycetota bacterium | reverse complement strand
GCGGGACGATGGCGATCGGCTCACTGCGTGTCACTGCGTACGGGATGATGATCGCACTCGGTGTGGTCGCAGGCGTGTCGTTGGCGGGTCGCCGTTTGGCCAAGAGTGGCGCCGGCACGCGTGACGATATGGGTTCGATCGCGACGTGGGCTGTGATCGGTGGGATCGTCGGTGCCCGGCTGTACCACGTCGTCACGGACTGTAGCGCGTTCAGCGGCGACCTCGGCCGCATCCCGATGATCTGGAAAGGTGGTCTCGGCATTCCGGGTGGACTGCTCGGCGGTGTGCTGTGCGGCATCTATGGTGCACGTCGCCGCGGTGTGCCGATCCCAGAGCTGCTCAGCAGCAGCTCCGGCTGTGCCGCTTGCCCAGTCGATCGGCAGGTGGGGCAATTGGTGGAACCAGGAGCTGTTCGGGCGAGCCACGACGCTTCCGTGGGCGTTGCGGATATCTGATGACAAGCTTCCTGCCGGCTACCCCTCGGGTACGACGTTCCATCCGACGTTCCTGTACGAGTCGTTGTGGAATCTGGCGCTCTGTTTGCTGCTGATTCAGCTTGATCGAAGGATGTGGTTGAGGCCCGGGAGGTTGTTCGCGGTGTACCTCGCCGGCTACTTCTCGGGACGGTTCTGGATTGAGGGCTTACGTATTGATCCGGCCCACGTGTTCGGCGGTCTGCGCCTCAACCAGTGGGTCGCCGCGATGGTTGTGGTTGCGTCGCTCGAATTCTTGCTGGCCGACTGGCGGTCACACCGAGAAGACCTTGTCATTCTGATGGCGCCGGACGACGTGGTCCCACGAGCAGATCCGTGAGCTTTCGAGATGTCGGGTAGCCATCTCTACTTCGTCGATGGCTTGGCTTCGGTCAGTTATGAATCAGGCGCCGTCCGGATTCGGTCCATGCCTGCATTCCCCCGTCGAGTTCGACGACGTTCGTGTAACCAAGTTTGACGAGCCTGGTCGACGCAATTGCCGACATGTTGCCGCTCCGGCAGTACACCAACAGTTCGGCCGCTCGATTGACGGGTAGCCGTTCGGGACCGATCGCATTGAACGGCAAGAAGAGATCAGTGTGCGTGATCTCGCCGTCATAGGGCACGTGGACGTTGATCACCGTCGCGGATGAGTCCTGGAGCAACGCCTCGAATTCCGCTGGCCCGACCAGGCGGTGGGGGCCCGATGACGTCGTCATGTCCATGCCGGGCATTGATGAACTCGTCTGATGATCCATGCCGGGCATGCCAAGGGTGAAGTACAACGCAACTGCGGCCGCGAACGCGACCAACGCGGCCGCAACCGCCTTTCCACTGTGCTCCGGGGCGGACGTCGGACGGACCGTCACATCGGTATCCCGCGTGTCACTGCTCACGATCGAACCATCCGAACCATCGCGTGGCGTAGCCGGCGACGACGACGCCGAGGACCAGGTAGAGCTCGCTATGTCCACCCGGGAGCAGCGTGATCGAATTGAGGAGCATGACTTCGTTGAGGACGATGATGGCGATACCGAAAATGAGGATCAATATGCCAACGGTCTTGTGCCAGTCGGGGCGCAACCTGACGGACTTGATCGGCGGGGTGTAACGACTCGATGCCGACGGCGCGACCGGCCCACGATCATTTTGTTTGTTCTGAGCGGACGGCGCGGCCGCCCGTGGCACCGCGTGCGAGTCGTGGGGGACGGTGACTCGACCACGATGCTCCATATCGCCGGATTTGGCGCGACGCTTGTTCGGTGGCACGAGACGCTCCCTTTCAGACGACAGAGCCAGGCAGGTGACGGTCAACTCGTAGTGTCGACAGCGTCGCCGTCATTTGCCCTCGCCCTCGACTACTACAATATGTCGTAGTGGTGGTCTGCGCAAGGTCAGATGGGGGGCCAGCCAGTCCTGGCGAGCCAGCCCTGCACATCGGTGAAGATGGTCGACCAAACCCCGGAGAGGTACGCGGCGCCGACGACGAGCATCGCTAGGCCGCCGATGATCTGAAGCGTTCGGGATCGCCGCGTGAGCCAGCGTCGGATTCGATCGGATCGATCGAACCACACCGCTAGAGCCACGAACGGAATCCCGAGCCCTGCCGAGTAGAGCAGGAGCAACACCATGCCTTGAGTCAAGGACGAATCGGCGGCGGCCTTGGTGAGGATCGTCGCCAGGATCGGTCCGATGCACGGTGTCCACCCAAGCGCAAAGACGGCGCCGAGCGCGATCGAACGGCGACGCCCGTCGATGATTCTGTGCAGATCAATCGGTCGGCGCTCTCTCGCCAGCGCCGGCAACCGAACAACGCCGAGGGTGTTCAGACCGAGGATGATGAGGAGCACTCCGGCCACCTTGAGCGCCGTGTCGAGCCGCTCGAACAGCAAAGCCCCGATCGCTGAAGCGGTGGCACCGAGCACGGTGAACACGATCGTGAATCCAGCGACGAAGCCGAGCGCACCTCGGATTGACGGGCGAAACCATCCAGCCGTGTCAGCCCGCTCCGTCGAGGACACGGCAGCGAGGTAGCCAGGGAGTACTGGTAGCACGCATGGACTGCCCGCGGACACGACGCCGGCAGCGACTGCGGCGAACGGCAGCAACGCGCCGTTCATTCCACCTCGACCTCGACTGCCGGTGTCGTGCGTTCGCGGCTAATGCGAGCCGCTACGAGCATCGCAACCGACGACGCGAAGAGGACAGCGACCGAGCTTTTGTGCTGGCGAGTCAACCCGCTACCGATGTGTGGTAGCCAGATCGAGGCCACGGACCGAATCGCAGCCACCGCCCCGATGGCAAGGATCACCACATAGGCGTCTCGTAGGCCGCAGCGATGCAAGCGATCGAGCGCGAAGGCGCTAGCGGCTGCGGCAACTGCGACGCCGAGTCCGACCGGGAACATCCGGGTGACGAGCCCGTCGGGCCGAATGCCGATCGCGCTGACCGGGCCCGGACAGCCATCACGCA
>JAYUFA010000012.1:0-7787 GCA_043738925.1 Actinomycetota bacterium | reverse complement strand
TATGTTCACGATGGTTGTGGAGCACGTCGCGGAGGGTGTCGGCTTGAGGGTCGACGACCTCGCCGATGCTGAGGTTCGGGCTGCGCTTGCGGCGTGTTCGGTGTTGTCGGGTCGTGTCGATGTGTTGCGGGCCAAGTTGTTGGTGTCTGTGCATGAGCGGGGCCTGTGGCGTCGTGATGGGGCGCGGTCGTTGGCGGCGTGGCTCGCCCAGAACACGGCGCTGTCCGCGCGCGACGCCCGGCGTGCCGCGGACACCGCGGCGACGATCGCCGCTGAAGGCGCGGTCGGTTACGCAGTCAGATCTGGTGCGATCACCCCAGCCCATGTCGAGGTCATCAACTCGTTCACGAACGCCGAAGCCGCCACGGCTGCTGCGTGCGACAACATCGCCGGCGAGAATGCGGCCGGCGACGATGCGGCGGTTCCGGTTGCGGTGTTGGACTCGGAGACCTTGTTGGGGATGGCGAAGGGGTTGTCGCCGGAGGCGTTCGCGAAGACGGCCCGCACGGAGCGTGCGGCTCGTGACCCTGGTGGTGAGGCGTCGCGGTTCGCGTTCTTGCGGGCGTTGCGGTCACTGCGTACCTGGAGTGACGCGGACGGCATGTTCAACCTGTACGCGAAACTCGACCCCGTTTCAGGGGCGTTCGTCGAACGCGCCCTCGCGGAAACGGTTGACGCGATGTGGCGGGCCGAGCACCCCGACCGGGCACCGCAACTCGCGGCACGCGACAGTTTTGAGCGGCGCCGCGCTGACGCGTTGATCGAACTCTGCAATCAGTCCCTCACCGGTGAACAGGCGGTCACCGCGACCGGCGGCGGGTCGGGGGTTGAGGTGTTGGTGGTCATCGACTACCAAACGTTGCTCGGCGACCTCGACGAACACGGTGTGGCGACGTTGGTTGACGGCACCCCGATCCCCGCCGCAGTCGCGAGACGCCTGGCGTGTGAGCACGGGATCATCCCGGTCGTGTTCAACGGCAACAGCGTCCCGCTTGACATGGGTTCCAAACACCGGTTCGCGACCGCGGCACAACGACAGATGCTGCAACTACGCAGCTCGACGTGTGAGTTCGTCGGGTGCACCATGCCCGCCCACGCGTGTCGGGCACATCACCTCGACCCGTGGACCCAAACACAACTCACCGACTACGCCGGGCTCGCGTGGGCGTGTCACACCCATCACAGCTACATCCACAACGACGGCTGGCAACTCCGCGCCGGGCCCAACAACACCATCGAAACATACCGACCAGACGGCACCGGCTACCACCCACCACGTGAATCGTCCGGCACCGAGCCACCCGAGCCGGCAGCGGGCGACGCGCCGACGGTCGAGAAGCCCGAGGTCGAACCGTCGACGATCGAGCAGCCCAAGGTCGAACCGAACGCGGTCGAACCGTCGACGGGTGAGCAGCCGACAGCCGAGCAGCCCGCCGACGAGCACCCCCGCCGAGACGCCGCATAGGCAAGGAGCAGCGGGACGCATGTCGGCGTGATCAATGTTTGAGCCAACCGCTGCGACAACGTCGCCACCAACAACAACCCGGCGTACGCGACGAAAATCGGGTCATCGAAGATCGCGTCGATCCGGTCAAGCATCACCGACGCCCGCGTGACCGAACGGGTCTCCTGGACGGTCGAACAATGCGGCGTCAAAACCAAAATCGGCCCAGTCCAAGGGCACTTCAGGCGGATACGCGACCCACCTCACACCCAAGCACTCGGTGGATTGAGGCTAAGTTCGCCGCCGATGGGCATCCTGAGCGGTCCAATCGACGTGGATCCGAAGAAACGCGTTGCTACCGAATACCCCCGTGTCGCGGCGCGCATCGGTCTCGCGGTCGTACACCGGGCCACAGGCACGAGCGGGAAGTTGGTGTCGTGGGCGTCGGCCAAAGTCGTCGTGCGTGACGCGCATGGCCGCGATCACGCCTACCGACCACGCGACGGCGAGTTCCTCGTGGGTGGCAAACCGGTCGCGCTCCGACCACCGAAGGCCGCGCCCGACCACGCGCCGAAACGCACCGCGTCTGGCTCGATCGATGCCGGCAGCGTGCCCGCGCGCATCGCTCGAGCGAGTCGCATCTATGTCGAGGGCCTGCACGACGCCGAGCTGGTCGAGAAGGTTTGGGGCGCAGACCTGCGGGTTGAAGGCGTCGTGGTCGAACATATGGGCGGCATGGACGAACTCGAGATGGTCGTGCGCCAGTTCGGCCCAGGTCCGCGACGCCGGCTCGGTGTGCTGCTCGACCATCTCGTTGCAGGCACGAAGGAGCAACGCATCGCGATGCGCGTCGATCATCCCGATGTCCTCGTCACGGGCCACCCGTACGTCGACATCTGGCAGGCCGTGAAGCCCACCGTGATCGGCCTCGGCCATTGGCCGACGATCGCCAAGGGTGAGCCGTGGAAGGAAGGCGTGTGCCAGGCGATCGGATGGCGCGACAGCACCGCGGCCTTTTGGAAGTTCCTCCTCGGCAAGGTGAGCAGCTACACCGATCTTGAGCCCGGCCTGATCGGCGCGGTCGAGCAGCTCATCGACTTTGTTGCACCCCCCGAATAGGACGAGCGATCAGCGCGCACCGATGGCTCCGACGGCGCGAGTAACCTGCCCGCCGATGCTTCGCCGCCCGTCATCCTCGTCCCGTCTTCGCGCGCTCTCGATCGGTGCCGTGATCATGCTGTTGGTCGCCGCTTGTGGTGGCGCAAAGCACCAAGCGTCCACGGGCGCCACCGGCTCGGCACTGGCGACCTCGGCCAGCACATCGTCGAGCGCCAAGGGTTCGGCCGCGTCGGGTACCACGCCCACGACAACCACGGTGATGCCCTTCACCGTGGCGGGACGCAAGCCGTTGCCGGGCATGCCACCCAACACCGATCCAAAGAACATCTACGCCAACGCTACCTCCGGCCTCTCGGACGCCGTGAAGAACGCGAAAAACCTCATCTACGTACCGCACAACGACTCCGCCGACGTCTGGGTGATCGACCCGGCCACCTACAAAGTCATCGATAAGTACCCCACGGGTGAGATTGCGCAACACGTCGTGCCGTCGTACGACCTCAAGACGTTGTGGGTGAACAACAACGCGGGCAACTCGCTTACGCCGATCGATCCGACGACGGGAAAGCCGGGCAAGAACATCCCTGTCGAGGCGCCGTACAACCTCTACAACACGCCCGATGGCAAGTACATGATGGTGATGGAGGAACGCAACAACACCATTGCGTTCCGCAATCCCAACACGCCGCTACTCGACGTCGTGCAGAAGGTGAAAGTGCCGTGTCGCGGCATCAACCACGTCGACTTCTCGGGTGACGGCACCTACTTCATCGCGAGCTGCGAATTCTCGGGCCAGCTCATCAAGTTCGATCTCACGACCATGGCAGTCGTCGCCACGTTGAATCTCGAGGCGAACAACTCACAACCGCAGGACGTGCGCCTCACGCCCGACGGCACGCGTTTCCTCGTCGCCGACATGACCGCAAACGGCCTGTGGGAGATCGACGGCGAGGCCTTCAAGGTGATCGATTTTCTCGCGAGCGACGCGGGACCGCACGGTATCTACCCGAGCCGCGACGGGAAGGTCATGTACGTCTCGAACCGCGTTGCCGGTTCGATCAGCGTGTACGACGGCACTACGCACCAGATCACCAAGACCTGGAAGATCCCCGGCGGCGGATCACCCGACATGGGTGGCGTGTCGATCGACGGCAAAGTGCTGTGGCTCTCCGGACGCACCGACAACGTCGTGTACGCGATCGACGTCGTGAACTGGACCCTGCTCGCGAAGATCCCCGTCGGTCGCGGACCCCACGGTCTCGCGGTGTATCCGCAACCCGGCCGATACTCGCTCGGCCACACCGGCAACTATCGCTAGTGCCCTGAACAGCCACGACTCATCGTGATCGTCGACGCGACCGGCGTCCTTCGAGCCCGTGTCACGTGTAGACAGCTGGCCCGGGTTCAGGCGCATCTTCAGGTCGGGCAAGCCTCCACGATGCCCCGTCAATCTCCGCGGCCCGGTCACTCTCGCCCCGATCGCGCACGACGCGACAGGAAATCCATGAACCCTTCGGCGGGATGTCGAGACCAAACGTTGCGGCGATTCGGGGATGCGACTGTTGGTGCCCGAGCACGATCAGTCCTTCGGCTCGCAAGGCCTTCCGAGCGTCCCGCACGCGCTTTGGGCCATCGTCCTGCCTCGCGACTGTCAGCACGACCTCCTCGTCGCACGATCCGTTCCTGCACGAGGCGAAACAGCTCGTTGACTCGACGCTGGCCAGAAACAGTGGGGTTCAGGACCAAGCCGCGCGTGCGCTCGTCGAGATGAAGGAGGAGATTCTCTGCGAGGTCCCCGCGGCTGACGAGCCATGTCATCGCAGACAGTCCGTCCTCATTCAGCCGACGCTTCTTGTCCTTGTTCTGGCCAGCCTTTAGCCGGATATCACTTGCGCGCACGATGCCGACTTGAAACTCCGACCGGGTTGTCGTTCGCCGTCAGACACAGGCACAACTCGCCTACGGCCTCAGTCGGGATCATCCAACCGCCGGATGTCATCGACCACTTCGCGTCGACCTCTTGTTCGTCGACCATGTAGTCCAGTCGCCTGCCGCGCTCGAGCCCGAACGCATCTTGGACGACGATCTCGACCTTGGTGCCGATGTAGGTCTTCTCCACCTTCGAGAGCTGCTCGAGTCGGTAGCGGCCAGTTCGCTGGCCGTCGAACACCTCGTCGAGGCTCTGACGAATGGCCGCCGCGAATCGCTCGTCAAATCGCGCTTGGCTCCGAAACCAGGCGACTGCCTTCTCGAGCGTGTGATCTTGGAGCATCGGCAGTAGCTACTCGGGCTGGTTCTCCGAGAAGGCGTGCTCGAACACGTAGTCGGCGATGGCCTTACCGAGCAAGGGCGGAACGGCATTGCCGATCTGACGAGCTACCTGAATCTTGGTTCCTTCGAAGACATACCAGTCCGGGAACGACTGGAGCCGTGCCGCTTCCCTGTGTGAGATCACACGGTTGGCTGTCGGATGCAGGTAACGGCCCTTCTCCGGCTTGAAGAACTCGGTGCGGATGGTCGCAGATGGCCGATCCCACCACAGCCTGCCCATCACGTCGGTCGTACCAGTGGGCTTGTTCAGCCAGCAGGCCGGGGTGATGTCGGGTCGGTTCCGCATCAGGTCGAAACGGTTGCCGCCGGGCGGGATCGCCTGGTACCGCTCCAGTGATGTAGCAAGGGGCCGCCGGCCGAAGTGAAGATGCTGACCACTGTCATTGATGATCGGATCGGTGCCCCGCGTGCGAAACGGTAGGTCGCCGATCGCGTCCTTCACCGTGACGTATGGGCGGCCCGACTCGGACGCTGGGCCGTGCGTCGGTGATGGGGGCCACGGCAAAGGCAAGTGCTGATCGCGGATCGCAACGAGGATTCCTCGTCGTCGGCTCTGCGGCACTCCGTAG
Source organism: Actinomycetota bacterium (assembly GCA_043738925.1). Classification (GTDB taxonomy): domain Bacteria; phylum Actinomycetota; class Acidimicrobiia; order Acidimicrobiales; family WLNW01; genus WLNW01. The sequence continues at coordinate 2,324 of JAYUFA010000012.1, read as the reverse complement.
TCAGCAGCATTGAGGACTCCATATGCCACCGTGTAGACACCGAGCTCGGTGTCCGTATCGAGGAGCTCGAGCAGCTCCTCGAACTGGGCCGAGCGCTGGAACTCGGGCACGTTCTATGATGAACGCTCTGGGCCGGATCGTTCTCACTGCGTCGAGGTAGTGCTTCCACAGCGCATTCATTTTGGCACGGCTCTCGTCGTCGCGATCACGTCCCAACGGGCTGAAGCCTTGACACGGCGGCCCTCCGATGATCACGTCCGCCTCGGGGTAGTTCGGGCCGTACTCGATATCGCCGTCGAACACGTCACAGCCGAAGTTGCGCTCGAATGTTGCGGCGGCCGCGTGGTCATGTTCGACGGCGAAAACCGGCGTGAAGCCGCGGTCCGCGAGGTGGAAGCCGAGGCTCAAGCCGCCAGCGCCAGCGAACAGGTCGACGGTCGCAATCATTCGTTGTGTCGCACCTCCGTGGGTGGCGACAACCGACGTCGTCTCGAACATTGGAATCTGCCTACTACTCCGGGGTGGTTGCATCGCCAGCTCCTCCAGGACGGGTAGTCCGCGGGGAAGTGGTCTGAACTTTACGCGAGGGGTGTGACAACCGAAGCCGAGGCTGACGCGGTGCGACACCCTGACCTTAGAGGAGTCCGACGTGCTCTGAGTGACCACCGCTTGCCGCGAGCCACCGTGTGTCGATTGCAGCTACGACGCCGCACACCCAACCGGACCCACGTTCAAGCAGCTCCTGCGCGGCGCTATCGCTAGTTACGAGCGGAGACGAAGCGCCACGCTTCGGTTGTGGTATCGAACGCCGGCGTCGTAATCCATTCGTGACCTCCGCCCGCCACGCGGAAATGCACCAGTTCGGCGCGACACCCGAGGCCCCGTAGCGCGCTGACGCGAGGCGTTGTACCCGCGACGTCCTGCGCTGGATTCGTTCCGCTACAACCGTTCGCAGTACGCCATACATCGAGCAACTCGCGCACGGCCGCCACCTGGCCTCGTGACTTGCCCGCGTAGGGAGCGACCTGGCCGCCCTCATAAGGCACCACAGCGTCGGCCGTACCGAATACGACCATGAGTCGCAACGGTCGACTTGGTTTACAGCGCTCAGCGACACCGCGCGGACCCGAGCCGGAGACGAGCACGACGGCCTCGAGCTGATCGGTCATCTCACAGGCGGCGCGCGACGCCATCAGCGCGCCGTTGGAAAACCCGGCAATCGAAACGTGACCCGGGTCGGCGCCGAGCTCGGCGACGGTGTGCGCGATGAGTTCACGCAGGAAAGCGATGTCGTCCACCGGTGCTCCGGTGATCGGCTCCATTCCTGGCCGCCCATCGTTCCAACTGCCACCGATTGCATCGGGATAGGCGACAAGCACACCGGCCGCCTGTGCGAGGCGATCGAAGCCGAGACGCCGCATACCGGAACCTTTACCACCCACACCATGCAGCACGATCAGCAACGGCAACTTGTCACCGACGTTGGTGCCGGTGGGAATGAAGACGGTCCATTGGCGCACGACGCTGTTGACCGTCGCAGACATCGGCCGATCGCCGGCGAAGCGGGTCGAGTCGATTGGGGGCATCGACGCGAACAGGTATTCGAGCGGGACCGGAGCCGCATCCGCCGACGACGACGACGCACCCGCGATTGAATCGAGGGTGGTTGTGCTGCCAAACCAGTGGGCGTCCTCACCCAGATGAAGGGTCATCGGACTCACCGCTCGGTCGGCATGAGCCGCCGCCACGATGGTCGCCGGCGCCTCGGCCGATGCACGTGCGCATGCGGCAACCACCAATACGAACACGGCGCCAGCCACACCACGATGTGTCGGACGTCTCACAGTCACAGAGCGTAGGACACCAGCAGCCAAGACGCACCGCAAGAGGCAAAAGGTACAACGGCCCGCCCACACGTTCTCCGCCGCCAAAACGCTGATGGGCCGGATGGTCCTTTGTTTGGCGGAGCGAACTGCCGATCACCCCAAGATGGAGATCGTCCAGCCGGATCGTCGCGCCGCGGGTAGCGTTTCCGCGGACGGACGCGACCGGTTTCTCGATGCGATTCGGACGATCGCCCTCGTCAGGGTGATGCTCTGGCACGCATTCGGCGCCGCGTTCCTCACCTATGTCGTTGCGGCTGTCCCGACCATGTTCTTCGTGACCGGATCACTGCTTGCGAAGTCACTGGACCGTCGACCATGGCCGTCCGTGCTCACCGCTCGCGCTCGCCGTATGTTGGTTCCTCTTTGGGCGTTCGCGGCAGTCGCCTTTGCAACGATGCGTGGAGCGTGGCTGGTCGATCCGTCTTCTCGCACGGCGAT
>JAYUFA010000011.1:0-2955 GCA_043738925.1 Actinomycetota bacterium | reverse complement strand
TCACGCGCGACGGTCATGTCGTCGCGTTCCACGACGAGGTCCTCGACCGGGTAACCGACCGTGTCGGTCGGGTCGATGCTCTTGATTGGAACGATGTGCGCCAGGCGCGCATTGCCGGCATCGGTCACGTGCTCTCGTTCTCGGAGTTGCTGGAGACCTTCCCCGACCACCGACTGAACGTGGATCCGAAGAGCGATGCGGTGGTCGAGCCGCTCGTCGACCTGCTCACGCGTCACAACGCGGTTGGTCGGGTGTGCATCGGCTCGTTCTCCGATGCGCGTATCGCACGGATGCGCGCATCGCTCGGCGACGAACTGTGCACCGCGGGCGGCCCGCGTGCGATCGCTCGGTTGCGCTTGGCGTCGATGGGCGTACCCGCGCGAGTGCCTGCCATGGCTTGCGTTCAGGTTCCTGTGCGTACGCGTGGAGTGACCCTGGTCGATCGCCGTTTCGTGCGCGCGGCGCACCAGCGTGGGCTGCCAGTTCACGTGTGGACAATTGATGAGGTGGCGGAGATGAACCGACTGCTCGACCTCGGCGTTGACGGGATCATGACCGACCGACCCGAGGTCCTCCGCGAGGTGTTGCGCGCCCGCGGCTCGTGGCACGGTTACCCGGCCGAGTGAAGTGAGGCGACCGGACCACTTGCCGCGCCAACGTGCTGCACCTGTCGGCGCATCCTCTACGAGGCCGCTAGAGTTTTTCCGTCGTGGGCGAATATGTACGGGTGCTGCAGCGGACTGCCGCCGCGGCAGTAACGCTGCTGTTGGCCATGGGTGGCGCGACCGCGAGCGGCCATCTGGCGCTCGCGCAGTCCGGAGCCGACGACGCGAGTCAGGCTGGGCTCGCGCCGCTCGGTTCGTTGCTGGCTGATTCGCGGTTGACTCCGTCGTTGAGCGGCTTCGAGGTGCAAGGCCCCCTGTATGAGCGCGCCTACGCCGATTGGTCGGCCACGTTGGTGGCGCTGGCTGACGCGCGCCGCATCGTTGCGCACAACCAGCTTGTGGTTGCACAAGTCGGGGCCGAGCACGCGACGGTGACCGCCGACGTGGGTCAGCGTCGGCTACGGCTGAGCGCGATGACCGCCGATCTCAATGGGCTTGATCTGGCGATGAGCCAACTCGCCGTGTCGACCTACGTTCGTGGCGGGCCGGTGGGTGAAGCGGCGGCGCTGTTCGAGGTGGGCGATGTCACCAACGAGCTGTACGCCCAGACGATTGAACGTGACGTCGGCAACGATCAGCTTCGTCGTCGCGCGACGTTGCGCGGCGACATCGAGCGGCTTCAGGTCACCATCGACGAACAGACATCGCGTCTCGCTGATCTCGAGGCGCGTTCGGCTGAAGCCTCGACAACGATCCAGCAGAGCGGTGCACGCGTTGTTGCCCTCGCTGCGCGTGTACCCGCGCTCGAAGCAGCGCTTCGTGACGCCCGGCTCAGCGCAGCCATCGTCGGCACTGACCTGCCGCTCGTCGCGCTTGACGCGTACGTTCGCGCGGCGGCACGGTTGACAGTCGACAAGCCGACGTGTGGCCTGCAGTGGTTCATGATCGCTGCGCTCGGTCGTATCGAGAGCAAGCACGGCAACGTCAACGGCGCGACGTTGCAACCCGATGGGCGCACGTCCCTTCGCATCATCGGAGTCACGCTCGATGGCGGCGACGGCACAGCGCAGATCGATGACACCGACAATGGCCAGCTCGACGGTGATGCCGAGTTCGACCATGCCGTGGGGCCGATGCAGTTCATCCCATCGACGTGGGCCATCTATCGTCGCGACGGCAATGGCGATGGCGTGGCCGATCCGCACAATCTCTATGACGCAGCGCTTGCCGCCGCGACGTTTTTGTGTTCGTCAGGCAAGTCGTTGGGCGACGTGGCTGGGCTGCGTGAGGCATATCTCGCATACAACCGATCGACGACCTACGGCACCACTGCACTCGCCAACGTCGAGCGCTATCGCAAGCTGGTGTTCCCCCCGCAGCCCAGATAGTGGGCCGAATCATCGACGTTCAGGAGCGCGCTATTCCTTCGAAGCCACGGCGTTCGGAGTCACGTTCATTTTCGGCATGTACTCCTCGACCACGACTTCGCGCGCGACGGCAGCGTAAATACGCCGCAGCTCTTCGCGGCAGGGTTCGCACGGGCCATAGAACCGTGCCACCAGTGGTTCGGCGCAGCGCGGACAGGTATGCACGATGTCGGCCGGAAACGAAAGTGCCATCCGCGAAGCATCGCAGATGACACCGGCTTTGCGCGCTATCCCCAGCATCGACGGCGATATCCCCGCAAACCCGCGCGATATCCCGAAGTTCACCCCCTTCCTCGTCACAGGGAGCCCGTCCTACGGTTGTCACACCCGGCGCGGAGAATGCGGCGGTAGACCGGCACGGAGGTGGAGCATGGCAACGTACGAGGTGCTGCTGAAGGACGGTTCGCTCGAATACATCGACGGGGCCGACACGTATGAGCAGGAGGGCCCGCTGACGACCTTCTTCGAGCTGGCGGCCGATCGCAAAGCGATCGATTGTTGGAGCGTGCGCCTGTCGAGCATTCGCACGACGGAGATCGTGCGCATTCGACGCATGGCCGTAGCCGCAGCCGTGACCGCGCTCGCCAGCGTCAGTGAGCTGCGAGCCGGATGAGCGATTCGGCCTCGAAGTACTTCACCGGGTCGGCCTGCACTGCCGGTGGCGCGCCGGGGCGGGCCGCGGCCAGCCTCGCCGCCAGCTCGTCGCACTGCGGCCCGACCAGGCGGTAGCTACCGCTCCATACGAGCCAGATCGTGTGCGATCCTGCCTCGACCAAAATGCGCTCGGCTGTCGCTGCGACCGACACCGACTCAACGCGCGCCTTGTAGTCGACCCAGTCGACGAAATGAGGATCGCCCAAGTCTGGATAGCGCACGACGCGGACGCCGTCGACACGCACGAGCCGCGCCAGCGCGGGGCCGAG
>JAYUFA010000010.1:0-2956 GCA_043738925.1 Actinomycetota bacterium | reverse complement strand
CGAGGTGCGTGAATCGCTGAGACCACTGGTCGTCCATGCGTTCAAGGACGTAGGGCAACCAGCCAATACCCGATTCACCAATCACCACGCGCATGTTCGGATACGCATGAAGGATGCCTCCGAAAATGAGTTCGGCGACACGCTCGATCATGCGCAGTTGGAACACGGTAAGCCACCCGCCGAGCCAGGACGCGCGTTCGCGATCGGTCGTGGCCTTGCTCGCGTCGATCGGTGGGCCGATGGTGTGCAGATGAACAATGGACGCTTGCTCGTTTGCAGCTTCCCAAATGGGCGTGAACTCGTCGCGCCATAACGGCAGAAGGTCGTGAGTGAGCGCCACCTCGACCGCACGCTGGCCGCGCGACGCGCATCGACGAATCTCCTCCGCGGCCGCGATGGGGTGCTTGCTGGGTAAGCACGCGACGCCGACGAGGCGCGTCGAGTCGTGCGCGCAGAACGTGGCAAGCCATTCGTTGTAGGCCTGCATCACCGCGGCCGAAACGTCTTGATCGGCGATGGCGTTGGCCACCCCCAACACGCCGTAGAGCACCTCGCCGACGATGCCGTCGCGTTCTTGCGCCGCGATGCGAAGCGCCGGGTCGGACGGGTGATACACGCCACGAGCGCAGTCGTCCCAGAATCCGCTCTGGTTCATGCGATCGAAGCGCGTCGACTGACCGGGGGTGTAGGCCTGGCCGATGTGGCCGCTGCCCCCGACGAGCGCAAGCTGCGCACCGGTCTCGTCGACCCAATACCGCACACCTTCGCGCTCGACGACACGCGGCATGCGATCGCGCATTGACGGTGGCGCGTGATCGGCGAACAGGTCGTGCGGGAGCAACGGCAGATCGATGTGTCCGTCGGCGGAGATGACCAGTTCGGCGTCGCTGTTCATACGATCACGCTAGTGGTGCGCTGACAACCGGGGGGTCAGGCGCTTGCGGGAGCAAGCGAGGTGATCATCCGGCCGAACACGAGACCGTCGGCGTTGACGCGATCGGTGGTTGTGGTGACAATCACCACGAGCATGGTGTCACCGCGCACAAACGCGTATTGCTCTGACGTCACATCGATCGCGTTGGGGCCTGCGGTCTGCCATCGATACGTGACGTAGGCGCCAGTGCCGAGCTTTGATGTCTCGGGCTTCGGCGTGCTCGTGACAGCGGTATTGCCGACCGCGTCGCGCAGTTGCGCGAGGAAGCTGACTGGCGTGGCCGCGGGAGCCCTCGGCACCTCGAGCATCATCACGCTCGAGTACAACTTCGTGTCGTTGCGGGGTTGCGTGGCCAGAAATCGGACGTGATCGAACAGACCCGTCGGCGCGAGCAGCGTCGCCTGACCGGGGAGCAGCGCCATCACCGCCTCGTGAGCGAGCGCCGTGGATGCAGCGCTGGTGTCGGCGATGTTCCAGGTATCGGGAATGGCGATCTGCGCGACCGCGGGTGCAACCGTATGCACATGCCAGCCCGCTGGCAGCGCCGGCCCGGACTCGCTGGTCGTCGTCGCGGCCGCCGGCGCTAGCCGCAACACCGTGGTCGGTGCTGGTCGCGTTGTCGTCGTAGCCACCGGGATCGGCACGACGACGAGGATGGTCGTCGTCGGTTTCTCGATGACGGGTGGATCGGCCGACTCGGGGACGCCGCGATAGGGCGCGGCGCCACAACCGAGACAAAGCACCATTGCCGAGCCGGCTATGGCGGCCCGAGATGCGCGACGCGTGGTCCTGTTGAGGGGCACGACGACGAGTGTGGCCAGCACGAACAACCGGCGCCATAGGCCAGACTGCTCACGGTTGCGATCGCAGAGCACGGCTGAGGGGTCACGCTTGTGGGGGTCTTCGCCTGCGTCATGCTCGCCGGGGTCTACGACGATGCGACTCACGCGACAGCCATCAGCGGGAGGAGGCGCGCTGGCGTTGATACGGCGACGCAGTCGTGGCCGCAGCTGCCGTGCGCGTGGCGGCGGTGGCTACGACGTTCGGGGTCGGCAGCGCTTGGCCTTGGCACGTGAGGTCGCGTCGCGGCAGCACGCCGTCGATCAGCCACGCGTTCACGGCGTCATCGACGCACGCGACGCCGGCGCCATAGATGGTGTGGTCGGGTTCGTCGCGCACGGTGATCAGCCGTGTGTTCGGCGCGGCACGGTGCGCGTGGAGCGCACCCGCATACGGCGTTGCCGGGTCACCGTCGTTCGCGAGCATCAGCAACGCTGGGACGTCGCGTGCCACGACCGGTGAGCCAGTGGCGGCGATCGACCACGACGGGCACGGGTTGAAATACGTCGAGCCGATCAACGGGTAGCGGGTGCGATCGCGGAGCCAGTCGGCGACGGTCACCGAGGAGGGCGGCGACGGCGTGTCCGAGCAGAGGAGAGTGTAGAACGGATCGTCGCCGTGGCCGACGGACCCGCCGTAGAACCATGACGCGATGTTGTCGCGCTCGGCTGCGGTTGCGGTGCGCCAGTGTTCGAGTGCGGCGAGTGCTTCAGCGATGAACGGATAGCTGTACACGCCGTAGAGCGCGCTCGCGAGGCCTTCGTCGTACGCCGCGCCGTCAATCGCGTTGCCGGGTTCGAGCACCATCGGGTGTGCCTGCAACACGGAGCGTCGCGCCTCGATGTTGGCTTTGACGCGGCTGGGTGTCGAACCCAGGTGATAGGTGGCATCGTACTTGGCGATCCACGGCAGGAGGTCGTGCTCGTAGCTGTGCTGGAACGCGGCAACCTGGGGGCTGAAGCCGTCGTAGGACGTGCCGGTCCAGTCGAAGTTGCCGTCGAGCGCGAAGCGATCGGTGCGATTGGGGAACGTCGAGGCATACCACGCGCCGAGCCATGATCCCCACGAGTAGCCGAAGTAGTTGATCTTGCGTTCGCCGAGCACGGCGCGCATGAGGTCCATGTCACGGACGATCTGCGAGGTGCTGATATCGCGCGTCTGCGGGTCGGCGGAGCACTCCTG
>JAYUFA010000009.1:0-7824 GCA_043738925.1 Actinomycetota bacterium | reverse complement strand
CGATGCATCCCGATCCTCTCGACGCGACGGTTCCTGCCGTTGCCGCGGTGTGCGTCTATCCCGAGCTCGTGGCCGTGGCCAAGAACGCGCTCGGCAGCAGCGGCGTCAAAGTGGCCAGCGTGGCCGGCACGTTCCCCGCCGGTCTCGGCCCGTTACCCACTCGGCTCGACGAGATTCGTCGTGCCGTCGAATCGGGCGCGGACGAAATCGACATCGTGCTGAACCGGAGCGCGTTCCTCGCCGGTGACCTCGCCGAGACCTACGACGATGTCGCCGCATCAAAACAAGCTTGTGGTCACACGCATCTCAAGGTGATCCTCGAAACGGGCGAACTCGGTACGTACGACAACGTGCGCCGCGCGTCCGTACTCGCCATGGCTGCGGGCGGCGACTTCATCAAGACCTCCACCGGCAAAATCGGCGTGAACGCCACACCGCCATTCGCGCTGTGCATGAGCGAAGCAATCCGCGATCACTTCGAGCAGACCGGCGTGCGCGTCGGGCTCAAACTCGCCGGTGGCATCCGTAGCGCCAAGCAAAGCTGGCAATACCTCGTCATCGTGAACGAAACGCTCGGTGGCGATTGGCTCACGCCCGATCTGTTCCGCCTGGGCGCATCGTCGTTACTGAACGACGTACTGATGCAATTGCGCATGCAGGCCACTGGCCGCTATCAGCGCCCCGATGATTTCACGGTCGACTGAGGAACCATGGCTGACTCCCCTACGCCCAACGTGGCCCCGAAGCGGGTCGCCACTGCGGCCCCATCGCCGCCTCCCGCAGGTACGTTCCGTTTCGAGTACGCGCCCGCGCCCGAGTCGACTGCGGTCGTGACGTTGCGTGAGCACTATGGCTTGTTCATCGGCGGCAAGTTCGTCGAACCGGTCAACGGCGGGTCGTTCGTCACCATCAATCCCGCGAACGAGCAACCACTCGCGCTCGTCGCGCTCGGGGAACAGGCTGACGTCGATGCCGCGGTGCGCGCGGCGCGACGAGCGTTTTCGCGGTGGAGTGCGTTGGCCGGCAAGGAGCGCGCCAAGTATCTCTACCGCATCGCGCGCGTCCTACAAGAGCGAGCACGAGAGTTCGCGGTGCTCGAGACGATGAACGGTGGCAAGCCGATCAAAGAGTCGCGCGACGTCGATATTCCGCTCGCCGCCGCGCACTTCTTCCATTATGCGGGCTGGGCCGACAAGCTCGACTATGCGTTCCCTGGGCGCACGCCGAAGCCGCTCGGCGTGGCCGGCCAGATCATCCCCTGGAACTTTCCGTTGTTGATGGCAGCGTGGAAACTGGCACCAGCGCTCGCGTGCGGAAACACCGTGGTCTTGAAGCCGGCCGAGACCACGCCGCTCACCGCTCTGCTCCTCGCCGAGGTGCTGCAGGAGGTCGAGCTACCACCGGGAGTCGTCAACATCGTCACCGGCGCAGGTGCCACCGGTGCGGCGCTCGTTGCTCATCGCGGGATCGACAAGGTCGCGTTCACCGGCAGCACGGCGGTCGGCAAATCGATTCAACGATCCATCGCCGGCAGCGGCAAACGACTCACCCTTGAATTGGGTGGCAAAGCCGCGAACATCATCTTCGAGGATGCTGCGATCGACCAGGCTGTCGAAGGCATCATCAACGGCATCTACTTCAACCAGGGTCACGTGTGCTGCGCAGGCTCGCGACTGCTCGTGCAGGAAAGCGTGGCCGAGCATGTCGTCAGTCGGCTCCTGCAACGTATCGAGACCCTGCGCGTCGGTGATCCGCTCGACAAGAACACCGACGTCGGTGCGATCAACTCGCAGGTGCAGCTCGACAAGATCCGTGGTCTCGTGCAGGCAGGGATCGACGAAGGAGCGACGATGCATCAGTCATCGTGCGCTCTACCCGAGCGCGGGTACTTCTTCGCGCCCACCGTGTTCACCGGCGTCGCCCAATCGCACCGCGTCGCACGCGAGGAGATCTTCGGCCCGGTGCTCACCGTGCTCACCTTCCGCACGCCCGCAGAAGCCGTGCAAAAGGCGAACAACACGCCGTACGGGCTCTCGGCAGGCATCTGGAGCGAGAAGTCGAGTCGAGTGCTCTGGATGGCCGAGCAGCTGCGCGCCGGTGTGGTGTGGGCCAATACGTTCAACCGGTTCGACCCTGCGAGCCCATTCGGCGGCTACAAGGAATCAGGCTTCGGGCGCGAAGGCGGTCGCCATGGTCTGGCCGCGTATTGCGCCTTCGCCGAGGAGGCGTCGGCATGAGTCTTGATGTGCGCAAGACCTACAAGCTGTACGTGAACGGCGCGTTCGCGCGCAGCGAGAGCGGTCGCACCTACGCGGTCAACGACATGCGCGGTCGTCTGGTGGCCAATGCCGTACTCGGTTCGCGCAAGGACCTACGCGACGCGGTGGTCGCAGCGCGTACGGCGCAAGACGGATGGGTGAGACGCAGCGCGTACAACCGCGCGCAGATCCTCTATCGCGTCGCCGAGGTCATGCAGGGACGCCGTGATCAGTTCGTCGCAGAGTTACGCCACGGCGCTACCGCGGCCGCGGCGGGCCGCGAGGTCGACGCGGCGATCGACCGGTGGGTTTGGTACGCGGGCTGGGCCGACAAGTTCGCGCAGGTGATGGGTGCGTCGAACCCGGTCGAAGGACCGTACTTCAACTTCACGGTGCCCGAACCCGTTGGTGTGGTTGGCATCGTGTGCCCCGACGACGCGCCGCTGCTTGCGATGGTCTCGCGCGTTGCGCCCTGCATCGTGAGCGGCAACACCACGGTGGTCGTGGCGAGTGAACGCTGGCCGCTCGTGACGATCACGCTCGGCGAGACCTTGGCCACGAGCGACGTACCCGGTGGTGTCATCAACATCTTGACGGGCACGCGCGCCGAACTCGTGCCGTGGATGGCCGGCCATGGCGACATCGACACCGTCGACCTCACCGGATGCGCCGATGACAACGCACTCGTCACCACGGCCGAGCGCGCCGCGGCCGAGTCGGTGACGCGCGTGGTGCATGCGACGGCGCGCGAGTCACAATGGTTGCTCGAGCGATCACAGAGCCCTTACACGATCGCCTCGTTCGTCGAATACAAGACCGTCTGGCACCCGAAAGGCCAGTGACCGTCGGTCGAGCGCAAACCTATGATTTGCGCTCGATGTCATAACCCGGCTTGATGACCGTGTCGATGATCTCGAGGCGTTCGTCGAACGGCAGAAACGAACTCTTCATCGCGTTGATCGTGAGCCAACGCATGCGGTCGAGACCCCATCCAAACGCGTCGGTGAGCGCTGCCATCTCCGAGGTCATCGAGCAATCCGACATCAGCCGATTGTCGGTGTTGACCGTGACCCGGAAACGCAGATCGACCAGCATCTTGATGGGATGCTCTTTGATCGTCTTGCTCACACCGGTGTGCACGTTCGACGACGGGCACAGCTCGAGCGGGATGCGCCGATCACGCACGTACGCGGCAAGACGGCCCAGCGCGAAACGACCGTCGGCGTCGGTACCGATGTCGTCACGAATACGCACACCGTGGCCCAGGCGTTCTGCGCCGCAGTACTGAATGGCCTCCCAGATCGACTTGGGACCGAACGCCTCGCCCGCGTGAATCGTGAAATGGAAGTTCTCGCGTTGGCAGTATTGGAACGCATCGAGGTGTTGCGTCGGCGGATAGCCCTTCTCGGCGCCGGCGATGTCGAAGCCGACCACACCACGGTCACGCCATCGCACGGCGAGTTCGGCAATCTCACGGGAGCGCGCTGCGGTGCGCATAGCGGTGCATAGCGCGCCGATGCGGATGCCGCGCCCCTGCGAGCCTTCGGCGAAGCCGCGCACCACAGCCGCAACCACCTCGTCGAGGCTCAGGCCCTGTTGCGTGTGCAACTCGGGTGCGAAGCGCACCTCGGCGAACACCACGCCGTCGGCGGCAAGATCCTCGGCGCATTCCGCGGCAACGCGTTCCAGCGCATCGGCAGTCTGCATGACCCCGACAGTGTGCGCGAACGTCTCCAAGTACAGGGTGAGATCGTGGCGATTCGCACCGCGCTTGAACCATTCGCGCAACGCCGACTCGTCGGTGGTGGGCAGCGCCTCGTAACCCTGGCTCGCTGCGAGCTCGATGACCGTGCGCGGTCGCAATCCGCCGTCGAGATGGTCGTGAAGAAGAACCTTGGGCGCCAACCGGATCTGATCGACGCTCGGAAGATCTCGGGTCGCGCTGTCGTTGGTTGCCATGCCGCAGACTACCGGCACCTCATGTCGCGGCGTTTGCGAAGCCGGCGAGCGGCAGCGACGCCGAACGCAACAGCCAGTTGTCGCGCGGATAGCGAGTGGCGCCGTCGATCGCGTGCAGCGTGTACGCGTGCCGAGGAAGGTCGGATCGATTCGGCCCCGACAAGTGCGGCAGCGTTCCGTGCAAAACGACAAGCGTGCCGCGCTTGGCCTCGATCGGTACGATGCCCTCGGAGGGATACGGGTCTGCGTCGTACACGTCGGTGGTGGTGGCCGGCGAGTCGGGCGCAACACGACGAAACCGCGAGCGCACGGGGAGCCGATGGCCACCCGGCAAGGCCCACATGCATCCGTTCTCGGTCGTGGCATCGTCGATCGCGAACCAAAACCCGATCACGCTTTGCGGTTCGGTCCACAAGAACGTGTGGTCGGTATGACAGGTCACTTCGCCGCCGATGTGCGGCTGCTTGAAGATGTACATCGACTGCAACAGGCGCGGGTCACCCAGACCGAGATCGGCCGCTACGCCTGCGAGGCGATCGCTGTGACTGAAGCGCCGAAACACTGGGTCAAGGTCGTGCATCGCATGACCGAGTTTGTTCAGCGACAAATGGGCCTTGTCGCGCAGGCGACCGTGGTCGTCGAACGCGTCCTTCTCGAAGAAGCAACGGATCTTGTCACCCGACTCGAGGAAGTACTGATCCTGCGCGTGCTCGCTCGAACCGTCGGCCGTGAACACGGTGGCTTCATCCGCCGACGGTGTGAGTTCTTCGGCCAACGTCACGGCCCGTTCACGCAGCTCGATACAGGCCGCGGCATCAACGAAGTCGGGCACGACCACGAAACCGTCGCGCTCGAACGAACGAAGCTGCGCTTCCGATAGCACTCGGCTGCTCACTGGCTGATCCTCTCGTGCACCAACGGACGCGGGACGAACGGAGCGTCGCTCACCACGAACGCATCGGTGAGCGCGCTGAGGGCATCGGGGATACGCGACGCGTCGTCCGCCAACAACTCGAGCAGTGGCTGCCCCACGGCGACCTGCTCACCGGGCTTGACCAGCATGCGCACACCTGCCGACGGCGACACCGGATCTTCCTTGCGGGCGCGGCCGGCGCCAAGGCGCCACGCCGCGTTCCCCACAGCCCGAGCGTCGAGGTGCTGCAAGGTGCCGGCCGTGGTGGCGCGCACGACCTCGCGCTCGCGCGCTTGAGGTAGCGGCGCGTCAGGATCACCGCCCTGCGCGCGAATCATCGCGCGCCACACATCCATCGCCTTGCCCGATTTCAAGATCGCCGCGGGGTCGGCATCAAGGCCCGCGAGGGCAACCATTTCGCGTGCGAACGCGAGCGTTACCTCGACCACATCGGCCGGCCCGCCGCCTGCGAGCACCTCGACCGACTCTTCGACCTCGATTCCATTGCCCGCGGTGCGACCGAGTGGCCATTCCATATCCGTGATCAGCGCGACGGTTCGCACACCGTTGCGCTCGCCGATGCCGACCATGGTTTGCGCGAGCTCGCGCGACTTCTCTATCGGCGGCAGGAACGCGCCACCACCGGTCTTCACATCGAGTACGAGCGCACTCGTACCCTCCGCAATCTTCTTCGACATGATCGAGCTGGCGATAAGCGGAATCGACTCGACCGTGCCGGTGACGTCGCGCAACGCGTACAGCTTGCGATCCGCCGGCGCGAGATCATCGCTCGCTGCGCAGATGACGGCGCCGACGTCGCGCAGGATGCGCAACGCTTCATCGTTGGAGAGTTTGGCGCGCCAGCCTGGAATGGCCTCGAGCTTGTCGAGCGTGCCGCCGGTGTGGCCGAGACCGCGACCCGACAGCTGCGGCACCGCAGCGCCGCACGCGGCGACAAGCGGGCACAACGGCAACGAGATCTTGTCGCCTACGCCGCCGGTGGAGTGCTTGTCCACCGTCGGTCGTGTCAACGACGAGAGGTCGAGACGCACACCCGAGGCGATCATCGTGGCAGTCCACGTTGCCAGCTCTCGCGGGCTCAAACCACGAAACACGATGGCCATGAGCAACGCGCTCGTCTGCTCGTCGGGAATGTGGCCCGCTGTGTATCCGTCGAGGAAGTAACCGATCTGCGCGTCGGTGAGTTCGCCGCCGTCACGCTTCGTACGAATGACGTCCAGCGCGTTCATGGCCTCAGTCTATGTGGGCCTACTCAGGCAGATCGTGCGGGCCGAACGCGCCGGGTAGGAGATCGAGGATGGGTTGCTCGTCGACCAGCAGCGCTGGGCCGCCCGCTTCGTAGAGGAGCTGACGACAGCGGCCGCACGGCGCGAGTCTCGTGCCGGCACCGTCAACACATACCGCGGCAACGAGCCGACCGCCACCGGTGGCGTGCAAGTCCGACACCATGCCGCACTCGGCACACAACGTGAGCCCGTAGCTCGCGTTTTCGACATTGCAGCCGCGCACAATTCGGCCGTCGTCAACGAGGCCGGCGGCGCCCACACGCAACTTGCTGTATGGCGCGTACGCGTGTTGCGCGACCGCAGTCGCCTCGGAGCGCAACAGAGCCCAATCGATGTGCGTCATGGAGGAATCGTAGAGTTGGCGTGATGGGCCTGTCTGCGAGAGCGCCAAAGATCTGTGTGGTCGGGTCGTCGATCATGGACCTCGTCACCTACGCGGCCCGGCTACCCGCGCTTGGCGAGACGTTGCCGGGCACTGCGTTCGCAACCGCGTTCGGAGGCAAGGGGGCAAACCAAGCCGTCATGGCGGCGCAACTCGGCGCTGTGGTGTCGATGGTGAGCAAGCTCGGTTCCGACACGTTCGGCGACGACTACCTCGCGCGCCTTCGCTCGTTCGACATCGACGCGGAGCACGTACAGCGGAGCGCTTCGACGGCGACGGGCGTCGCCGCGATCGGGGTTGACGCGAGCGGCGCGAACGCGATCATCGTCGTGCCAGGAGCGAACGACGAACTGTCGGCGGCGGACGTTGCGTCGGCCGCGTCGGTCATCACCGACGCCGACGTTGTCGTCTGTCAGTGGGAGATACCACTCGACGCGGTGGCGTCAGCGTTGCGGATAGCGCGCAACGCGGGGGTGCTGACCGTGTTCAACCCAGCACCGGTACGTGGAGCACTGGACGATGCATTATGCGCTCTCGTTGACGTGTTGTGCCCGAACGAGTCGGAAGCCGAAGCGCTCACCGGTCACGCCATCGCCACGGTCGACGACGCCGAAGCCGCGGCACGGAGCTTGTCCGCCCGCGGCGCACGCACCGTGGTGATCACGCTGGGCGAACGTGGCGCGCTGGTTGTCGATGCGGAGGGGGCAAGAGTGCACACCGCGCCCGTTGTCCGCGCGATCGATACCACCGGTGCCGGCGACGCGTTCGTCGCCGCGATGGCAACCATGCTCGCGGCCGGCCATGCAATCGATGACGCGGTGCGCAAGGCCGTTGAAATTGCGTCGGAGTCCGTGCAACACCGCGGCACGCAGGCGTCGTATCCCGACCTGCGGAGCGCGGCGCCCTGGCGCTAGCGAACTCGTGCCTTGACCAGAAACGTTTGCGTTGCTCTGGGGGAGCCCGAGGGGGAAGGCTCCAGCGTTCCCCCTCGGCCGGATTCGCCCC
>JAYUFA010000008.1:0-7853 GCA_043738925.1 Actinomycetota bacterium | reverse complement strand
ACCACATCTCGTGTGCACCCAACCGCCCGACACGCTTGCCGAGACGTTGCACATCGACTGCGCCGACCTGCTCGACGAGCACCCGGGTGTCAGCGCCGGCCACCACCACTTGCGGACGGAACGACGCCGCTCGAGCGCCGCGCGATGTCGGCGCTACCAGCACGACCGAACGCGGGAGAAGTTCGTCGGCCTGGACGACGACGCCATAGCGCTCTCCCTGCTGTTCGTGACCGAGACCCCTCGGGACCCGGAACCGGTACACCTCACCGCGGCGCACGTAGCGCCTCCATCAACTCGGCGACGGCCAGCATCTCCGATCGATCGTCCGCGTCGGCCTCCAGCGCGGCGGCCTCGGCGGCCAACGTTTTCTTCCGGCGCAACCGGTCGGCCGAGGCCAACAACGACGTCCGGATCGCCTCTGAACAGGTCAGCCCCGACGCCTCCAATGTCCGGAGTGCCCGCTCCGCATCATCGTCCAACCGGACCGAGATCGCCTTCGCCATCCTACCAGTATGACAGAACGTCATACGCGACTCAAGAGGTACCGATTGCCGCATAAAACGCGGCGAACGCCAAGTGTGTGCGCAGCTCCGTGTGTCGTCGATACTTCCCGTCGCTCCACCGGCTGTGCGTCCCGCGATCATGCCGGCTCTCGAAAAGCCAGCGGACGGAGTACGAGCGCGACGCCGTGCCCAACGGCCGGGCTTATGGGGTGAGAACGACCGCCCATTGCAGAGCGACGGATTCCGTCCACCTTTGCGTGAATCCGCATGACGACGCGCTTGGGTCGGACGCCAGTGAGTGTTCCGCGTCTCCGCCGGTGACCAAGAATCGCTCGCCGACCTTCGCATAGCGAGCCTCGGGGCCGTCGAGGTTCTCCGTCGGGAACGAGAACCGAACGACGACTTGGGGACCCGAACCACCCCGATACCAGCGACGCACGTCGAACGTCGCGACGCGGTCCACGGGTAACCCCGCAAGGCTGCGGTTCTCGAAACGCACAAGGGTGCCGTCGAAGCCCCACGATCGATCAGCCAGCTTCGACAGGCTGTAGGTGAACGCCGCGCACGCACCTACTTTGGCAGGAACGCCGGTCCGTTTCACCGGCCGAACCAAATGCCCGCTCGGGGCGCGTTCTCGAAGCGTCAGGCGAGGACGGCGTCGAGGTTGACGAACTCGCGGAACGCGACGATGAGTCCGCCGCGGATCGTGAACACGTGCGTGGCGCCGTAGTTCGCCCGCGAGCCGTTGACGTGTTCGCCGGCAGCGTTCACGACGCCGACCACGGTGTGGTCGTTGAGCGCTGCGACGCCCTCGATCGTGAGGCGCAGCGACGCCCAATGCGTGCCGATGCCCTGGAAGAATTGGAGCACGCCGTCGCGGCCGGAGAAGGATCCGCCGTGGGGCAACGTTCGCGGTGACTCCCACGACACATCGTCGGCGACCAGGTCGAGAATGGTAGCGATGTCACCCGCCGCGAACGCGGCGTAGGCGGTGTCGACGACAACGGTGATGGCGAGTGTGGTGTCGATGGTCATGGCGATCCCGTCCGCGGCGGGTGCGTCCCGGCGCTCGTAGATCGTTCGCCACCGACGAAACGGCGGATCACCGGGATCTTCTCACCTCAGGCGCTGTGCCGTCCGCGGTAGTGGCCGTCGCCCTCTTCGCAGACATCGGCTGTTGTTGACTTTGTTGACCGGTCGCTCCTTCTACGATGGCCGCTGTGCCGGTCCGTCAACGAGGGACACGCGAAGCGTTTGCCGCTGCGGTGTTGTTCGGCGCGGCGACACCGTTCGCAAGTCGTCTCGCGGGCGACGCATCGCCTCAGGTGTTGGCCGGCTTGTTGTATCTCGGCACCGGCCTGGTGCTGGGATGCTCGATGTTGTTGTGGCCGACGCGTCGCGAGGCACCGCTGACGCATCGAGAGTTGCCGGCGTTGGCCGGCGCGATTGCTTTCGGTGGTGGGCTGGGTCCGTTGTTGCTGATGATCGGATTGAAGACAACGCCGGCGTCGACGGCGTCGCTGTTGTTGAACCTCGAGGTCGTCCTCACCGCGCTGGTCGCGTGGGTGATTTTCCACGAAGGCGTCAACTGGCGCGTCGCCTCGGGTTTGATGTGCATCGTCACCGGCGGCGTCGTGGTGTCTTGGACGACGGCGGGTTCGTTCGGTGTGCCGATCGGCGCGTTCGCAGTCGCTGGTGCGTGCGGGTGTTGGGCGATCGACAACAACCTGACCCAGCTCGTATCGGCGAAAGACCCGCGCCAAATCGCCACGCTGAAAGGACTCGTGGCGGGCGGTGCCAACCTGACGATCGGCTTGCTCGTCGGCGGGCGGTTGCCATCGGCGTCGACGACCGCGGCGACGATGGGCATCGGCGTCGTCGGCTACGGCGTCAGTCTCATGCTGTTCGTGATTGCGCTGCGATCGCTCGGCTCTGCGCGTACCAGCACCTACTTCGCGATCGCGCCGTTCGTCGGGGTCGGCGTCGCGATCGTCGGGTTCGGCGACCGAGTCACGATGCGGTTGTGGCCGGCCGCGGGTCTCATGGCGTTCGGTATCTGGTTGCATCTCGCAGAGCGCCACGAACACCGTCATCGTCATGCACCGGTGACGCATGTACACGCGCACACGCACGACGATCGCCATCACACCCACGTGCACCCGGTGGGCGATGATGACGCCGAGGTCCACGTACACGAACACGATCACCCTGACGTCGTGCACGCGCACCCGCATCGACCCGACATCCACCACCGACACCGTCACGGCTCGGGTAGCGTCGGTTGAGGCGTCTACGTCCGCCGCAAAAAGTAGGTCTGAACCGCACAACCCGCAGGCGGACGCCCGGCGGTGGCGCGCATACGGTTCTATGCCGCGCTGGTGACCGTTGCTGGCAGGTCGACCGGACCGTTGGCCCAGAACACCGGCGTCTTGCGCCAGGTCCAACCGGGTGCGGGTTCGGCGGCGTCGAGTCGGTCGAGGAACGTGTCGAGCGCGACGCGTGCTTCGAGGCGGGCGAGCGACGCACCGGGACAGATATGCGGACCGCCGCCAAAGGCCACGTGATCGCGGAAGTTGGGGCGATCCAGACGGAACTCGTCGGGCCGCTCGTGGATCGCCTCGTCGCGATTCGCCGAGGACACTCCGAAGACGATCTTTTCGCCCGGAATCATGACTTCGCCGAACATGTCGGTTGGTTGTTCGCAGTTGCGGAGCAGTGTGAACACGGGCGGATCGAGGCGCAAGGACTCCTCGACGGCGCGTTCGACGAGTGAACGATCGGCCTTCAACGTCGCGAACAACGCCGGGTCGATCGTGACGCGCGCGAGAAGATTCGCGATGAGATGTCGCGTCGTTTCATTGCCCGACACGATGAGGAACACGAGCTGCGTGCGCACCTCGACATCAGTGAGGCGCTTGCCTTCGACCTCAGTGTTCATCAGGCGCGTCACGAGATCGTCGGGCCGCTCGTCGTCGCGTTTTCGATCGGCGATAAGGGCGTCGACATAGGCCGTGAACTCGGGGTGAGCGCCCGCCATGCCAACGCCGCGTTCGTTGCGGTACTTCGTGGCATAGGTGCCTTCGACCAACTCGTCGCTCCACTGGCGGAACTGTTCCCAGTCACCGCGAGGTACGCCGATCAGATAGGCGATCACGTTGATCGGCACCGGTGCGATGAACTCGGAAATCAACTCACCGTGTCCGCGATCGATGATCGGGTCAAGGTACTCGTTGCACAACTCGCGAACGAACCCCTCGACATGCATCGAACGATGATGGGCAACTGTCGTATTGATGATCTTGCGAATCTGACCGTGGCGCGGCTCGTGAATCTCGTTGATGAACTGCTCTTCGTCGGGCACGACGACACCCTGCTCGCGAAAGCTCGCCACGAACTGATCGATGCACTTGGTGGCTTCGAGCACGTGGTCGTAGCGCGCGAGGAACCAACCGGTGGGGGTGCGCGCAACTGGGCACTCGCTACGCATCTCCGCGAAAAGTGCGTGAGGCACCTCGCCGGTTGACGCGAACGGGTCGAACTCGACGGTTGTCATGGACGTTTCCCTTGCCGGCAGCGAACGTCCATCAGTTTCGCACACCATCAGGTGGCCCCGCCGATGAGGGGGTATCAGGTTTCAGGTGGTCGATGCCCGCAGGTCGATTTCGGCGCCGCCATCGCCCGACACACGCACGCGTGTTCGTCGTCGGCGCCGGCGAGGCGCATCACTGGTGCCGCGATCGGCAGAGATAGCCAGCGCAGCCCGCGCGAACGCCAGGAAGGACACGGCGGCGATCGCACATCCGAGGCCCCACGAGGAACGCCCTGACAACGTGGTGATCGCCCCGGAGATGATCGCTGCGATTGCGAACACTGCCTGCGCCAACGCCATCCAGGCGACGTGCAGATCCGGCCGATGCTCAGTCACCGCACCGCGACGGTGCGCTTCGACGCGTCGTTGTTCGAGATGTACGGCGCTGTCGATCAACCGAGTCCGCGTCGAGGAAGGGACGAGCGCCGAGGCAAACTCCAGCGCAAGTTGTTCGCCGAGATCGCGCATCGGCAGCATGAACCGTGGTTTGACGCGGTAGCGGTGCGCGATGGCATTGCAGATGCTGCGGGCGTTGTCGGGGGCGAGCAGTGTTTCGTCTTCGGTCGCGAGTTGGCGCAATGTTCGCACTGCATCCTCGTTGGCCATGCGTACGCGGCGTCGCAGCGACGGTCGCACGGGATGATCGACATGCAGTACGTCTTCGAGCACGTCGAACAAGACGCCGGTGCGCTCGGTCGTGCCGACTACGGAGGCGCTCGTGATCGCCATACCGCTTTGATCGGCTGGACAGCTCCGGTCATGAGTAGTTCGACCTATGTGATGCGCTCAAAGTGAACGCGCCCACGCCGGATCTTGCCCTGCATCAGCATGCGTGGGGGAAACAACGTGAAGTGGGAATCGGTCAATGCGAATTCGCGGACCTGCGTTGTATCGGTCCAGTTGGGGTAGGTCGTGGCCTCGAGGTGATGAACGATGCGATTGTCGATGATCTCCCAACGACCCGCGTAGGCACTCGATGATGCGAAGGCTCCGGCGCGTTCGCGATCACCCGCGGCCAAGATGTCGCCTTCGGGAAACGCCTGCCGCTCGCGCATCATGAGGATAGCCGACATATAGCCCTCCGCCGTATACATGGCGAAGCCTGCGGGGTTCTCACCGAACGGCTGCATGACTTCGCCGTCGTCGGCAATGTTTTCGAACGAAACCAGGCGATAGGTGCCAATGAGTCGCCGCTCCGGTTCCATGGTGCTCCTTGGTATCGCTAGGCAACCGTTGTCATGACAAACGATTGTCGAGAGAAGTGGTTCGTTGCATGATCGATCACCGCGTGGTGCAAGGGCCGCGGAGCAACGCGCCGGGCAACGCGCCCGTGTGCTCTCCGTCGCGTAGCAGCACCGACCCGTTCACAACGGTGGCGCGGTAGCCGTCGGCCTTCTGTATCAGTCGACGCATTCCTCCGGGTTGGTCGTTCGCGACCTGGGGCAAGCGTTGCGACACGGTGGCCGGGTCGAACACGACAAGATCAGCGGCGAAGCCTTCGCGAAGCAGCCCACGATTGCGCAGACCCCACGTGCTTGCCGGATCGAACGTCAGCATGCGCACGGCTTGCTCCCAGGTGAACTCTTCGCGCTCGCGCACCCAGTAGGACAGCAGATGTGTGGGGATAGAGGAGTCGAGAAGCTGGCTCACGTGAGCGCCCGTGTCGGCGATACCGATGACGGTGTTCGGGTGCCGGAGAAACGTGAGCACTGCGTCGAGGTTGAGGTTGGCGAAGGGTTGGGCGAAGTATCGATCGAAGTTCGCGTCGAGCGACTCGTCGATCATCACGTCAACCGGTGTCGTGTTGCGTTGTGCCGCCAGTTCCGCGACCGTGGCCCATGGACCGCTCGGATCGTGCAACACCCGCAGGAGGTCCCACTTCGGCGGGCGAATCTCGGCGCCGATGGCACTGCGATAGTTCCCCGCCATTGCTTCGGCCACGTACGGTGCGCGCGACACCGGGTCGGCGAGCATGGAGCGTTGCTCGTCGATCGGCCGCGCGCGCAGCTCACCCCACAGCGGCAAGCTGTCAAAGGGCAGACCGACACGAAAGCCCATCACCGAGATGAACTCGCGGGTATGCACGCAGCCCACCAGGCGCGAGCCGATCGCGTTCGACGATTCGATCCAGTCGAGGGTCTCACGCACCTTTGCCGGGTCGTGCGCTGGCGCGCCGGCGACGAACAGGATCGGTCGACCGGTGTCGACACCGAGCTTCGTGAGTCGTTCGCGGTATTCGCGGTTCGCGGCTGGATCGGCGTATTGCTCCTGAGCGAGCTGAAACAACCCGCCGCCCAACTCGCGCAACACGGCGGCCAATGCTTCGACTTCGCGCCACTCGGCGACGCGGCTCGCAACCGGGTGATCGGTGGTCGTCGCGTGATTCGGCGAACGAGACGTCGAAAAGCCAATTGCTCCGGCACGCATCGCGGAGGTGACCTCGCGGTGCATCGCAGCCAGCTCGTCGTCGGTTGCTGCACGTTCGAACGCGGCCTCGCCCATCACAAACGGTCGCAGCGCAGAATGGCCGACGAACCCTGCGTAGTTGATCCCCTTCGGGAGACGGTCGACCACCTCGAGGTACTCGGCGTAGGTCTCCCATTGCCAGTCGACGCCCGCTGCGAGCACCTCCGCGGAGATGTCCTCTGCGCGCTCGAGACTGCGCAGCGCGAGGTGACGCGCGTCTGAGCGAATCGGCGCGATGGTGAATCCACAGTTGCCCATCACGACGGAGGTGACACCGTGCCACGACGAACAGGTACCAAGCGGATCCCAGCACACCTGCGCGTCGAGGTGCGTGTGCCCATCGATGAAGCCCGGCGCCACGAAATGACCCTCGGCGTCGATCTCCTCGGCTGCGCGATCGCGGATGCGACCGATTGTCGCGATGACACCATCGGTCACGCCGACGTCAGCCCGGACGCGAGGCGCGCCCGAGCCGTCGATCACCGTGCCATTGCGGATCACCAAGTCATACATGCGTTGGCTCCTGCCATAGAGGATGCGCCGATAAGCGCATCCGACCCAGCAACACCATCGTTGATCTCGTCTGGAACAGGCGACATGCCGAGGATACGCCCACAACGCCTCACCTATCCGCTGAGCCTCCTATCCGATCAGAACGAGAGCATTCCGCCGTCGACACGAAGGACCTCGCCGGTGGTGAACGAAGATGCGTCGCTCGCGAGGTACAGCGCTGCCGGAACGAGTTCGGACGGGTCGGCGATGCGATTCTGCGGCGTAAATGCGATAGCCCGGGCGCGCGATGCGTCGTCCATCCACCCGATCATGTCGGTCTGAAAGGTGCCCGGCGCGATTGCGTTGACGCGCACGCCCTTCGACGCCCACTCCTTGGCGGTCACCATCGTGACACCGATCAACGCCTGCTTTGTCGACCGATAGAGGATCATGTTCGCTCCTCCGTTCCACGCGCCGACCGAGATGATGTTGATGATCGACCCGTGGCCGCCGGCGGCAAGGTGGGGGAGCGCGGCTTGCGAGAGGAACAGCGGGCTCTTGGTGTTGATCGCGTGCACGCGATCGTAGGTGGCTTCGTCAAGGTTCTCGGTCATCAGCAACGTCGCGTCAGCCGCGTTGTTGATGACGATGTCGAGCCTGCCGAACGCGGCGACGGTCTCCGCGACGAGACGCGGCATCTCGCTGGTGTTCGCGAGATCGACGGCGAGCCCGATCGCTTGACCGCCACCAGCTTCGATCTCACGCACGACTACTTCGCTCGCTCCGAGGGAGCGGCTCACGAC
>JAYUFA010000007.1:0-7861 GCA_043738925.1 Actinomycetota bacterium | reverse complement strand
GAGGCGATTGTCGTCTGCCGATGGGGCCCGAGCCCGATGATCTCCAAGACCGTGCTCGGGCCGTGCTCGCGGGCCTCGGCCGCTGACCCGAGCACACGAACGAACGGATACGCGCGTCATGGCCCAGTCGGTGCATGTTCGTTTTTTGGGTGGACTCGGCCAGATCGGGCGCAACTGCGCGGTGATCGAAGCCGCCGGCAAACTGCTGGTGATCGATTGCGGCCAGATGTTCTCCGACGAAGACACGCCGGGGGTCGACACGATTTTGCCTGACTTCTCGTTTCTGCGTGAGCGTGCCGCCGACATCGTCGGTTGCATCTGCACCCATGGCCACGAGGACCACATCGGCGCGTTGCCGTATCTGTTGCGCGACGTGCAGATGCCGCTGTATGCCACCGCATTCACGCTCGCGTTGGTGCGACACAAGTTGGCAGAAGCCAATCTGCTCGGACGATCGCAGTTGATCGAGTTGCATGACGGTGAGCGCCTCGCGATCGGTCCTTTCGACTGCGAGTTCCTGCCCGTCACCCACTCGACGCCGAGCGGGGTCATATCGGTGATCCGCACGCCGCAGGGCGTCATCGTGCATTCGGGCGACTTGAAGATCGACCCGACACCGGTCGATGCGCGCCTCACCGATCTTGATCGGCTCGCGGAGATCGCGAGCGTCGAAAGGGTGCGTCTCCTCCTGGCCGATTCGACCAATGCCGACAGTCCGGGACGCACCGCGAGCGAAACCCACGTCGGTGACGTGTTATCGGGCATCTTCACGGCCAACGCCGATCGCCGCATCATCGTGGCGTCCTTCGCCAGCCATATTCATCGCATGCAACAAGTCGCCGACCTGGCAGTAGCGCAAGGTCGTGTTGTGGTGCCGGTTGGGTTGTCGATGGTGCGCAACCTCAAACTGGCACGCGATATGGGCCTGATGCGCATCCCCGACGCGCACATTGCCGACGCGGATGACGCCGAGCGTCTTGATCCGGCTCGGGTGTGCGTGGTCTGCACCGGATCGCAGGGCGAGTTCCGCAGTGCGCTCTGGCAAATGGTGCAAGGTCAGAGCCGGTTCGTGTCGATTACCGCGGATGACACAGTGGTGTTCAGCTCGCACCCGATCCCGGGCAATGAGGCAGCTGTCGCCCGGCTCCGCAACGGCCTCGCAAAGCTGGGCGCCGACGTTGTACACAGCGGCCAGCTCGACGTGCACACCAGTGGACATGCCAAGCAAGACGAGCTGGCCGACTTCCATCGCATCGTGCAGCCCGAGTTCTTCGTGCCGGTGCACGGTGAGTACGCGCACCTCGCGGCGCACGCGAAGCTCGCACGCGTTCTCGGCATGGCCGAGGCGAATGTCGTTCTGTGCGTCGATGGTCAGAGCGTGACGTTGGGCGATAAGGGTATGACACGTGGTGACGACATCTCCGGCCGGATGATCTATGTCGATGGTCGCGTCGGGGGCGTCGACGACGACGTGTTGCACGAGCGGCGGCTCCTCGGCGAGAACGGTTTCGTCGCGGTGTTCGTATCGGTCGATTCCACCGACGGCTCGCTGATCGACGATCCGTGTGTGGTCACGCGCGGCTGGGCCATTGATGATGACCTTGACGAGCTCGAGGCAGCGATCGCAAATTCCGTGCGCGAAGGGTTGCGAGAGGCACTGAATGATCGTGAGGCAACGCGAGAAAACATCGAGCGGGCGGTGCGGCGCGCCGCCGGTTCGACCGTCGCAGATCGCACGCGCCGCCGCCCGATGATCGTTCCGGCGGTCACGTTCGCGCGCTGAGCCCGCACGGCGCGTTGCGTGGCGACGTGCCGTTGCGCCATCGAGCGTCGTGACGCGCCGACGGCGTGGACCTTCACCGGATTTCGTGTCGTTCGCTGTTAGCGTCTCGCCCGATGGCCAAGCGAAAGAAGAAGCGCGCTCGATCGCGTTCGGTGCTCGCGGTGGCGTTCGACGGGCGGGGCCACGACGTATGGGGCATCGCTTTCGTCGTGTTCGGTCTTGTTGCCGCGCTCGGCATCTACGCGAACAAGGCGGCCTCGCTCGGTGAGGCCATCGACGATGGTTCGGGCTGGCTCGTCGGTGTCGTCAATGTGATCGTGCCTGTCGCGGCAGTGGCGATTGGCTACCTGCTGATGCGAGGCGCGCGAGACGACGAACGTGTTCATGAGACAGTCGGAACCCTCGTCGGGGCCGGCATCGCGTTCTTCGTCGTTGAGGGTGCGAGCCATCTTCTCGGCGGTTCACCGGGCCTGCATGACGGAACGAGCGCGTTGCGTGACGCGGGTGGTGTCCTCGGGTGGGTCGTTGCCACGCCACTCACCACCGTGGCGTCCGTCTACGGTGCCACGCTCCTCCTCGCAGCGGCGGGTCTCGTCGGCGCGCTGTTGTTCACCGGCATGCCAATGGCCGAGATCCTCGACATGGCGGCACGCTGGGCGCGCCCCGTGCGTGAAGCCGTGGGCCAGTTCTTCCGTTCCTTGTTCCGCATCGACGCCGATCGCTCCGACGCGGCTGAGGCGATGCCGGTCGCGACCGGCGTGCACCGCGACGAGCACGTCGATGACGCTGGTGATGACGAGGACGACGACGTGCTCGGTGGCGAGGACTTCGATGAGGACGAAGAGGATTTCGACGAGACCGACGACGAGGAAGAAGAAGAAGCCGCAGAGGCCGAGGAAGAGGACGAGGTCGAGCCGGCACCGAAGCGTGCTCGTCGGAAGAAGGCCGCGCCTGTGGTGTGGAAGTTACCGCCGATGTCGTTGCTCAAGCGATCGGCGGGCCGCGAGATCGACAAGGCCGCGGTGCGCGATCGCGGTCGTCTCCTTGAACGAGCGCTCGCCGAGCACGGTGTTGAGACTCGACTGGTCGGCATGGTGGTGGGCCCCACCGTGACCCGCTACGAACTCGAACTCGGTCCCGGGGTCAAGGTGGCGCGTGTGACCTCGTTGCACCGCGACATCGCGTACGCGATGGCATCGGCCGACGTCCGGATCCTTGCGCCGATCCCCGGTCGTCAGGCCATTGGCGTTGAGGTACCGAACGAGCAGCGCGAAATCGTTGCGGTAGGCGACATCTTGGCGTCGACCGAAGCGCGCGCCGCCACCCATCCGCTCGAGGTCGCGATCGGTCGCGACATCAACGGTAAGGCTGTGTTGGTGAACCTGGCCGCGATGCCCCACATCCTCATCGCCGGAGCGACGGGGGCGGGGAAGTCGTCGTGTATCAACTCCTTGATCACATCGGTTCTGATGCGTTCCACGCCCGATCAAGTGCGCATGATCCTGGTCGATCCGAAGATGGTCGAAATGGGTCAGTACGAGCGCGTGCCGCACTTGCTCACGGCGGTCGTGATCGATCCGAAGAAGGCCGCCAACGCGCTGTCGTGGGCGTGTCGTGAGATGGATCGCCGCTATGAGCTGTTGAAGAAGGTCGGGTTCCGCGACATCACCGGCTACAACTCGGCGTTCGATCGCGGTGAACTCGAAGCTGGGCTGGGTGAGGTCGATGGCGACGGCGAGCCGCTGCAATACCAGCGTCTGTCGTTCATCCTGGTTGTGGTCGACGAACTCGCCGACTTGATGATGGTGGCCGCGAAGGACGTCGAGGATTCCATCGTGCGCATCGCGCAAAAGGCACGCGCGGTGGGCATACATCTGGTGATTGCGACACAGCGACCTTCGGTCAACGTGATCACCGGCTTGATCAAGGCCAACGTGCCGGCACGGCTCGCGTTCGCCGTGTCGAGTCAGACCGACAGCCGGGTCATCCTCGATCAGCCCGGCGCGGAACGTCTGGTCGGCAAGGGCGACATGTTGTTGATGACTCCAGCGTCGTCCGCGCCCAACCGCATCCAGGGTTCATGGGTGTCGGAGGAAGAGGTGCGCGCCGTTGTCGCAGCGTGGCGTCGCCAAACGCCGATCGATCTCACCGCGGAAACCGAGGACGTGGTTGCCACCACACGCGCCGGTGGCGGGCAACAACTGACGATTGATCTCACCGATGACGTCACGGCGTCGGCGGCCTCTGACAACGACGGCGACGAGCTGCTCACGACGGCGCGTGATCTTGTGGTGAGCTCACAGCTCGGATCGACCTCGATGTTGCAACGCAAGCTGCGCGTGGGCTTTGCGCGCGCGGGCCGCTTGATGGATCTCCTCGAACAGCGCGGTGTCGTCGGTCCGTCGGAGGGCTCGAAGGCTCGTCAGGTGTTGATGACCCCCGAGGAGCTACAACAGCTTCGCCACCCGGATTCCGCCGACGACTAGGAACGCGCTGTGACAGGATGCTCGCATGGAGCCCGACCGCGGCCTCGATTCGCCGGCTGATCTGCACGTTCTCGAACGGCTGCTGTTCTACGGCCTCGCGGCGGCGGTGATCGTCGGCGTCATAGCGCTGCTGGTGACCGGTTCGTGGCTGGTGCTTCTGGTGGTCGTTGTTGCATACGCGGCGATCGCCGCCATCCAATGGATCGCGGTGCACCGCCGCATGCGCGGTCGCCGCGACCCGCGATGACTTCTCTCGCGACGGGGAGTTCAACGGCGGCGTTCGCCGTTCGATTGCCCCAGTAGCCTGACCGGGTGCCGCGTCGTTATTGGATCGAGACCCTGGGGTGTCCCAAGAACCAGGTCGATTCCGACAAGCTGGTCGGCACGCTGGTGGCCGACGGGTACCGCGCCGCGACGAGCCCGTCCCAAGCCGATGTCGTCGTGGTCAACACGTGCGCCTTCATCGAGGAGGCGCGGCAGGAGTCGATCGATGTCATCCTGCAGTTGTCCGATGGTCGCAAATCGGGGGCCGAAGTCGTGGTCACCGGTTGTCTCGCCGAACGCCACGGTGAGGAATTGGCGGCCGCCATTCCCGAGGTGTCCGTGCGTGGCTTCGGCAAGTCGGTGGGCGTTGGCACGCCAGTCGTGCTCTCGCCGCGACGGCGCACGCCCGACTTCGATCTGTTGAATCTCCCGAGGCCGCGGTCGCCGCGGCCGTGGGCGTACGTGAAGATCGCAGAAGGCTGCGATCGCGCCTGTGGGTTTTGCGCCATCCCGAGCTTTCGCGGGCCCCAACGGTCGCGATCGATCGACGCGATCCTGCGCGAAATCGACGAGCTCGACGCGAAGGAGATCGTGCTGGTGGCTCAGGATCTCGCGAGCTACGGGCGCGATCAAGGGCAGGGCAAGAAGTCGCTCGTGCCACTCGTGCGTGCGGTCGCCGAGCGCGTCGACCGCGTGCGGCTGCTCTACCTCTATCCCAGCGAGCTGACCGCCACGCTGATCGACACGATCTGCGACACCGGCGTGCCGTACTTCGACCTCTCACTGCAACATGTCTCGGCACCACATCTTCGACGTATGAAGCGTTGGGGCAACGGCAGTCGCTTCCTGGAACGAATCGAAGCGATTCGTAAACGTGAACCCGACGCGGCCTTTCGCTCGAACTTCATCGTCGGCTATCCGGGCGAGACCGAAGCCGATCACGACGAGCTGCTGGCCTTCATCAACGCCGCGCAGCTCGACTGGTGCGGGTTCTTCGCGTACTCGCAAGAATCCGGTACCTACGCCGCCACATTGACCAACGATGTCGGTGCCGGACTTGTCGCAGACCGCCTGGCTGAGCTTCGCGAGCTGCAGGACGCGATCACTGGTGCCCGACGTGACGAAATGATCGGTCGCGAGGTCGAAGTACTCGTGGATGAACCGGGAGTCGGTCGTAGTCATCGCGAAGCACCCGAGATCGATGGCGTGATCGTCGTACCTGAGCAGCTGCCAGCGGGTACCTTCGCACGGGTACGCGTCGTCGGGGCGCTGGGGCCGGATCTCGAAGCGGAGGCGGTGGGGTGAACGCGACAACGCGGTTCAGCGCGTCAGCGGTGATGACTCCCGCGAACGCGCTCACGATTGCCCGCATCGTGCTCGCGCCGCCCTTGTTCGCAATCATCTTGTTGTCGGACACTCACCGCGGTGCGTCATGGCCGGCGTTCACCCTCGGTTTCATCATTGCGCTGACCGACAACTTCGACGGCAAGCTGGCCAGGCGTTGGGGTGCCACTCGATCCGGGGCATTTCTCGATCCGCTCGCCGACAAGATCGTCGTGCTCGGCGTGATGTTCTGTCTGGTCGCGGTCGACCGCTATTTCTGGATACCGGTAGCACTCGTCACGTTCCGAGAGGTTGCCATCAGCGTGTGGCGCTCCCGATGGGCCAGGCGCGGTCTGGCGATACCAGCGCGCACGAGCGCGAAGTACAAGGCGTTGATGCAGGGGATAGCGCTGCTCGTCGCAGTGTTACCGCCCCTCGAACACCACGCATTGCCGATCGATATCACGCTGTGGCTCGCGGTGATCATCACGGTGGTGACGGGTTTGCAATACGCGCTCGACGGCCAACGCGCGCTCAGCCACACCGGTGACCATCAAGGGAGACAGTGATGAGATGTGAGGTTGTGGCAGTGGGCACCGAGTTGCTGCTCGGTCAGATCGTTGACACGAACTCGTCGTACATCGGCGAGCAGCTTGCATTGGTCGGCATCGACTCTCACTTTCAAACCAAGGTCGGCGACAACTGGGATCGCATCAGGGCGGTTATCACCCAGGCGCTCGATCGCAGCGACGCGGTCATCGTGTGCGGTGGCCTCGGCCCAACGCAGGATGACATCACCCGCGACGTGATCGCCGACATCATGGGCGTGCCGCTTCTTCGTGACGAAGCGCTCGTCGAGAAGATCCGCAACATCTTCGGCGGGCGCGGGCGCCCGATGCCCGAAAACAACTTGCGCCAGGCCGACGTGCCGCAGGGCGCGTCGCTCATCGCGCAGATGCCAGGTACGGCACCCGGCCTGGTGTGCCCTGTCGGCGACAAGGTCATCTATGCCGTGCCCGGCGTGCCGTACGAGATGGTCGAGATGGTGCAGGGCACTGTCTTGCCCGACCTCGAACGTCGCGCCGGTATCACCGCCATCATCAAAAGCCGCACGTTGCGTACGTGGGGCGACAGTGAGAGCGGCCTCGCGGAGAAGCTCCACGAGGAGTTCGTTCGCCTAGAGAACGGCGGGGCCGCCACGATTGCGTTCCTCGCGAGCGGCATGGAGGGCATCAAGGTTCGCATCACTGCGAAGGCCGACACCGAGGCCGCCGTTGACGCAGTGCTCGCAGAGGAAGAAGCGCGGGTGCGCGCCATCATCGGCCCGGTCGTGTTCGGCGTCGACGAGGACACCATGGAATCGGTCGTGCTTGATCTGCTGAAGGAGCAAGGGCTTACCCTCGGTCTCGCGGAATCGCTGACCGGCGGGCTCATTGCCTCGCGTATCTGCGACATTCCGGGCGCGAGCGCGGCGTTTCGTGGCGCGATCGTGTCGTACGCGAGCGAGGTCAAGTTCGACGTGCTCGGCGTGCCCGTGGGTCCAGTGGTGAGCGAGGCCGCCGTGCGCGCGATGGCCGAGGGCGCAGTACGTCTGCTTGGCGCTGATTGCGCGATTGCAGTTACCGGCGTCGCGGGGCCCGATTCCCAGGACGGCGAAGAGCCGGGCGTCGTGTTCATGGCCACGCTCGTCGACGGCGAGGTCATCGCCACCCGCGCGAAGTTCCCCTTCGACCGCAATCGCACCCGGCAATTCACCACCATCACCGTGATGAATGCGCTGCGGATGCGCTTGTTGGCGCGCGCGTCGGCTCGCTGATCCGGCACACGGTGCGCATGACCGAGGCAAAGGTGAGCGCGTGCGACTGGGCGATCATGGTTCGCCGCGCGGGCGCCCTGCGATCGGTGCGGGCGTTACGGACGTGAGCTGAACCGCACGGGCATGGCGTGCATGCCGAAGATGAAGTTCGAGTGCAACGACTCGGGCTCACCCACCAGTTCGATGTCG
>JAYUFA010000006.1:0-2984 GCA_043738925.1 Actinomycetota bacterium | reverse complement strand
CGCGTGGCGCGAAATCCTTGTAGACGACGGATTGCCACAACCGGGCAAAAAACCGGGCGTCGACCTCGTCGCGGCCGATCACCTTGATCCACAAGGGGCCGTGTACGTCGCGACCCAACATGCGCGTGAAGCCTGCTTGCTGATACGGGTTGAGCCGCACCTGTTCGGCGTTCATCCCCATCTCTGCAAGGGATTCGGTGACTTGCAACGCGGTCGGCCGACCACCCGGCGATCGAAAGATCAAGTGGATCAAGGCCGCAACGCCCCATCCGACCGCGGCCGCTCCGACAACGTCCGCGGGATACGCGGCACCGAGGTACATGGCCGCTACCGACATGGCCATGGCGATGAGGACGAGCACGCGCCGAGTTGGACGCGCCAAGTACGGGGCCGCGGCAGCAAAGATCCCGAGCGCCGTCGCTATCCGCAGTGTCGGGAAGCTCGGCGACCGCGGCCACCGACGGATCAGATGGAAGCTCGAAGCCGCATTGGCGGGTTCGCCGATGTGGTGATGCAAAACAATCGCCACGACGAACGAGCCAATGCCGGCGAGCGCAAGGTCGCGCACGAGTCGCCAGCGACGACCGAAAAGCGCGGCCGCGCACACGAGACCGATCGCGAAGAAACCACCGATGCGATAGACGTCGCGAAACAGCGGCCGGAGGCTGTTCGGTAGCGAGTTGAGGTCCTCGAAAATGGAACGCTCGGCGGCCCCGATCACCTCGCCGCGCACGGCGCACCAGACAATGATCGCCGCGGCCATCAGCAGCCGCAGGACGTCGGTGACGCGCCGGCGATAGGGCTCCTCGGAGGCCGGGCCGAAGGTTCCCACCCACACGCGACTCACATCGAATACCCCACGAATCCTTCGGACGCTCGCAACCGTAGCGGCTGAGCCCGACGCTCAGCCATGCACGCGACGCAACATCGGACAGGTTGAGACTCGCAGCCGGCTCGTTCTCATGCTGGTCTCATCTTCGGTGAGTACCGTGACCTCATGAGGATGTTGGTCGTCGAGGATGACATCAAGATGGCGGGTCTTCTCAAGCGCGGCTTGGAGCGTGAAGGCCACGCGGTCGATATGGCGCACGATGGGTCGCAAGCCGTGTGGGCCGGTACCGAGTTCGCCTATGACGTCGTGCTGTTGGATGCGATGATCCCTGCGCCGGATGGGTTCGAAGTTTGCCGTCAGTTGCGCGAGGCCGGCCGGTGGATGCCGGTCATCATGCTCACCGCTCGCGACGCGATCGAAGACCGTGTACGAGGTCTCGACGCCGGCGCCGACGACTACCTCGCGAAGCCGTTCTCGTTCGCGGAGCTCTACGCCCGTCTACGTGCGCTGGCGAGACGCGACCCGCACGAGCGCCCGACGATCCTCACCGCGGGTGACCTTGCGATCGATCCCGCGTCGAAGGACGTTCGACGCGGTGAGCACTCGGTCGCTTTGTCCGCGAAGGAATTCGCGCTCTTGGAGTTGCTCGTGCGCCGCAAAGGTGAAGTGGTCACGCGTAGCGAGATCTTGGATCACATCTGGGACTTCGCATATGACGGCACCTCGAACATCGTCGACGTTTACGTGCGTTACCTCCGCGAGAAAATCGACCGGCCATTCGATCGCACGTCCATCGAAACGATACGCGGATCGGGATATCGCTTGCGGTCCGACGGCGGACTCGCGACGTGCGCCTGACGCGAAGGCTGTCGCTCAAGACCCGCCTCGCGGCGCTCACCGGCGCCAGCACCATCGTGGTGCTGTCCATCGGCGCAGTGTTGCTGTACCGCAATCTCGACCACGAGATCAGCGCTGCGATCACAGCCGAGTTGCGTGTCCGTGCCACGGATGTCGCCGCGGTCTATGCCGAAAGCCGTGACGACGCTGCATCGAGTTCGCCGGTTGTGGCCCAAGTGATCGATCAAGCCGGAGTCGTGCAGGCCCCGATCGGGCAGACCTCACTGTTGACCCCCGCGCAACTCGCGGCTGCGTTCTCGAACGAGATCGTGATCGATGAGCCCGTCGATACCATCGGCGTGCAGGCGCGTGTCGTAGCCCGCCCGGCCGACACCCGTCGCGGGCGAGTCGTCGTGGTCGCTGCGACTTCGACGCAACCCTTGGCCGCAGCGCGGTCTCGACTGTTGCTGATCTTGCTCATCGCCGGCCCATCGTTCGCGGTAGCGGTGACTGCGCTCGCCTGGCTGTTGGCCGAGGCATCGCTGCGACCTGTTCGGCGCATGACCACACAGGCCGCGTCGATCACGCTCGCCGAACCCGGACGGCGTCTGCCGCAACCAGATGGCCGAGACGAGATCGCCGAACTCGGGGTCACGCTCAATGAGATGCTGGCTCGTATCGAGAACACCGTCGCGCGGGAACGCATGTTCATCGACGACGCGAGCCATGAGCTGCGGACGCCGTTGGCCGTGCTGCGCGGCGAGTTGGAACTGGCCGCGGATCGCCCCGACGAGGTGGAAGAGGTCCGCGCCGCTCTGGCCAGCGCGCTCGAAGAGACCGACCGGCTCGCGCAGCTTGCCGAGGACCTGCTGACGTTGGCTCGCGCGGACGCCGGCCAGCTGCGTGGCGCGGACGAACACCTTGAGCTCAGGACAATCATCCAACAGGTGATCGATCGGCTCCCCGTCACAAATCACATGCATATCACCGTGACAGGACCGCCGGTGACCGTCCGCGGCGACCTTCGATCCGTCGAGCAAGTCATCACGAACGCTGCCGCGAACGCGCTTCGTCACGCACACGCCGCGGTAACGATCACCGTCGGGCTACAGGACACGAAAGCGATCATGACGGTCGCCGACGACGGCCCCGGTTTCGAACCCGACCTTCTGGATCACGTGTTCGAACGGTTCACACGCGCCGACACCAGCCGCGGCCGTGGCGGCACCGGTCTTGGCCTCGCTATCGTCGCATCACTCACGCACGCTCTCGGCGGCACGGTGACCGCGTCAAACGGTCCGCCACTCGGTGGCGC
>JAYUFA010000005.1:0-20814 GCA_043738925.1 Actinomycetota bacterium | reverse complement strand
TCTTGCGCGTGCCGACCTGGGAATCGTGGGCGCGTAGTGCTGCGACCTTGCGGTCGAACACATCGGTGATGTCGACGAAGTGGTTCGGTTCGAGACCGACCACCCACATACGCTCGACCGCGTGCGGCTCGTAGCCCTCGGTGAGCAACTCGACATGCGCGTGTGGATTGCGGGCATCGGGGTACACCGCGCACGCCGTTGCTTCGCCCACCGCGAGATGATCGGGGTGGCTGAAGTACATGCGATCCCACACTCGATCGCTGCTGTGGCACAGCACGAGGTCGGGCCGCACGTCACGGATCTGACGGCTGATGTCGCGCCGCAACGCAAGCGTGCTCTCGACGTGACCATCGGGATAGCCGAGAAAGCGGACATCGGACACGCCGACAAACGCCGCCGCTGCGCGCTGCTCGGCCTCGCGCAATGAGCGCAGCACGTCACGATCGAGCTCGTCGGGAGCACCGGCTTCGCCCGACGTGGCGAGGCAGTACACGACCTCGGTGCCGCTGCCGGTGAGCACCGCGATCGAACCGGCCATACCGAAATCGATGTCGTCGGGATGCGCGACAACGACCAGGGCGCGGCGGGGCGGATCAAACGGCGCCACTACTCGCCTACCGATTGCGCGCCCATGCCGCCCGGCACATAGCCGTCCATCGTGACCTTACGAAGGGTGAACACCCACGCGCCGTCGCGCATCTCGTACTCGTCGATGTAGCGACCCCAGTGATCGGGCCCATGGGCCATCATGACGAAGTAGTAGCAGCGACCCTTCGCGTGAGTCGAGTCGATCAGGTCGATCTGATGCGTCGACGTGTTGTGGCGCATGTAGACCGGCTTGTTCGGTACGCCGAGCGCCTTCACGCTCTGCTGCGTACCGGTGAACAGGGTGGCGATCTCGTCGCGGCCGTCGAAGCGCCGATCGGGCACCTCCATCACCGCATCCGCTGAGAACAACTCGAGGACCTGCGCGAAGCGGCCGGTGTCGCCATTGGCGTTGTAGCGCGCCACGAGATCGCGAATCGACTCCCGCGCGGTCAGCTCCCAGAGCTCCATGTGATCTCTCCCCGTTGGTTCTCGAACGTGGCATTGCGCCCACGAGTTGCCATGATGGCACGATGGCCGATGAACCACGCCCCCCGACCACCTCACGTGGGCCTCGCAATCGCCCCGCCAACCGTCCCGCGGCGGCGCCGATGACGGGTCCGCTCGTCCTCGACAAGGCCACCGAGGAAGCGCTGCACCTGTACAACGCCCGCCTCGCCGCGCAGGCCGAGAACGAGCGGGCCGAGCGTCGCGTCCAAAAGGCCGCCAAGACCAAGGATGACGCTGCGGCTACCGTGCGCTCCCTCGAGAACAACCCGAAGGCCACCGCCGAGCAGCGCACCGAAGCCACCGCCGCGTACCGCGGCGCGGTCGAAGCGTGGGAGCGCGCCAAGACCGGCCAGCCGGAGCCGCTGGCGCCCTCGATCAACGACGAACCGGCGACCGACGAACCTGCGACCGACGAACCCGTGAGCGTCGAAGCAGAACCCGAACCGGCGACCGACGAACCCGTGAGCGACGAAGCCGTAGCCGAAGCGATCGAGGTTGAAGCATCAGCTCCGGCCGAGGTGGTCGAGCAAAGCGTCCTCGAAGGTCCAGTCGAAGGCGAGTGACCTGTCGAGGCCTTCGCGACGGAACCACTCGTAGGTCTGCTCGACCATCGCCGCGAAGGTGTACTCCGGCGTCCAGCCGATATCGGTTTGGAGACGCTCGATCGAGAACACGGTGCTCGAGTTCCAGCGATGCAGGTTGGGCGCGATGCGTTGCACCAACCGTGTCAGCAGGAACAGTCGGCGCGACGTCTCGGCCCGCGCCAATGCTTCCTCGCTGGTGCGCGTGTCGATGAGCGACGCCGACGGAGCGCCCTCGTCGAGCACCAACGCGCCGTCCCACAGCTGATCCATCACCAACGCCGGTATCTGCACGCGACGCGGCTCGACGCCTAGTGCGCAGGCGAACGCGTCGACGTAGCCGTTGTCGGTGAAGTACTGCGCGCCGGTGAGGTTGTAACGCTTGCCGAACGTGATCGGGTTGCCCATCATCATGCGCAACGCACGCGCCTGATCGTCGACATGGCCCACCTGACCAAGCGTGTTGCCCTCACCCGGAATGAGCACAGGTCGCCCCTGCAACATGCGGGCAAACATGCGTTGCTCACGATCGGGCGCGATGTTGCGGGGCCCGAACACCATCGAGAACGCCGCGATCGTGGCTGGAAACCCCGTGGTTCGATGCTCGCGAACAAGCAGGTCCTCACAGAGCAGCTTGTGCAGGCCATATTCGCTCTGGCGCTCGGTGCGATCGACAGGGTGAGCCTCGGTGATCGGCATCACACCCGACGACGCATAGATCACGGTGCTGCCGGCAAAGATGTAGTGGCCGGTGCAGCCGCGGAACAGCTCGATCATGAGCTCCACGTCCTCAGGGTGATACGCGCTCATGTCCTGCACACAGTCGAACTCTTCGCCTCGGAACACCTCACGCATGCGCGCATGATCGGTGCGATCGCCGATGAGACGCCGCACCGACCGTGAAATCGGCGCTGCGGTCTGCCCACGGTTGAGGATCGTCACGTCGTGGCCGGTGCGCACGAGCTCGTGCACGAGCGCGAGCCCGTTGAACTGCGTACCGCCCATCACGAGGACCTTCATGAGATGAGTGCCTCGGCCAGTAAACGGTATTCGGCAAGCGGCAAGTCGGCCATGTCTCGCGGTAGCAGCTGCACCGCGACGTGCGACGCGCCAGCGTCAAGGTGTGCTCGAACCCGAGCGCACACCTGATCGAGCGTGCCCCACGCGACGATCGCGTCGACCAGCCGATCGCTTCCACCGTTGTCGATGTCATCGCGCGTAAACCCTTGACGCAGGAAGCTGTTCTGATAGTTGGGCTGCGCGAGATAGCCGGCGAGGTGCATGCGGCCGATGCGGCGCGCTTCAGACGCATCGGTCTCGAGGATGAGCTTCTGATCCGGTGCGAGGATCTTGCCGGGCCCGACGATCGCGCGCGCTTCGGCCGTGTGCTGCGCGGTCGTCAGATAGGGATGCGCTCCGTCGGCATGCTCGGCCGAGAGCGCGAGCATCTTCGGGCCGAGCGCCGCGATCACGCGCCGGCCTCGTACCGAGGGTGCGTAGGCGGTGAACGGCGCAGCATCCATGGCGGCGAGGTACGCGCGCATCGACGCCAGCGGTTTGGTGTAGCGACCACCGCGGATGTCCTCGACGAGCCATTGATGGCTCACGCCGAGACCGAACAGGAACCGACCGGGGAACGCCTCGTC
Organism: Actinomycetota bacterium; assembly: GCA_043738925.1. Lineage (GTDB taxonomy): Bacteria > Actinomycetota > Acidimicrobiia > Acidimicrobiales > WLNW01 > WLNW01. The sequence goes on along the minus strand of JAYUFA010000005.1, from coordinate 17,492 downwards.
GAGGGTGCGCTGCCCATTGGCCGATGCGACGGCGTCACGATTGTGGATCGGCGCGATGCCGGTGGCCACCACGATCCGCTCGGTTGCGCCGAGCAGCAATGTCGCGTTGACGAGCGCGTTCCGGTTTGTTGCCTCGGGCACCCAGATCGCGTGCCAACCCATCGCTTCGATCTCGGCCGCAGCTTCCTTCGCCCGTGACCACGGTTGGCGATCAAGCGCGAACGTCCACAGTCCGATCGGGCCGAGTGGCGGCGGTTCGACGAACTCACTCACACGATCACCCCTTCCATCCGTTCCAGCGCACGCGCGACTTCGACCGATCGGCCGCCTTGAACGAGGTGCCGCGCGTGTAAGCGACGGGGAACAAACCCGCCTGAGTGTGCCGGTCGTACGGGATGCCGAGCAGCTCGGCCATCTCCTGCTCGCGGTACAGCGTGACCGTTGTCCATGCGCTGCCGAGCCCACGCGATCGCAACGCGAGCATGAAGTTCCAGACACCCGGCAGGATCGAACCCCAGCGGCTGGCCTGGTTGAACACCGACGCCTTGTCGAGGCGACCGTCGATCGTTGGGACCAACAAGACGGGCACGTCCTGCATGCGGTCGTGGAGGTGCATCACCGATTCGGTCATGCGACGGGCGCCCTCGGCATCGCCTCCCGGCACATACGGCGCCTCGCCCGTACGGTCACGGTTGATGTGATCGCGCATGCCCTGGCGGTACAGATCGGCCATGGCGGCCTTGATCTTCGGGTCATCGACGCACACCCACCCCCACGCCTGAACGTTGCCGCCGTTCGGCGCCTGAAACGCGAGCTGAGCGCATTTCTCGACGACATCGCGCGGCACAGGTCGTTCGTAGTCGAGCCGTTTGCGCACCGACCGCGTCGTGGTCAATACGTCATCAGCAGTCAGATCGAGAGCCATGGCCGCGACACTACGCACCACGCCGCACGTCTTCACGTGCGCAGGGCGCGGCGCTCGCTCATCTTGGCGCAAGGCGGGGCATATAGGGTGCCCGCAATGGGGGCGATCACCGAGCAGCCGGCGCAAGCGGGTACGCGCCACGCCGGGCTCGTTCTTGCGATGGTGATCAGCACTGCCGCGCTGACCGGCATCGGCTTGTCGATCATGTCCGTCGCGTTCCCCGAGATTCGCAAAGCCTTCCCCAACGCGTCGGCGGCTCAGCTCTCGTGGATCAACAACCTGTTCACGATCGTCAGCGCGGCCACGCTTGTGCCGAGCGGTGTGCTCGCCGATCGATTCGGCCGCAAGAAGATGCTCCTCATCGGCGTCGCGATCTTCACGTTCGGATCGTTCATCGGCGCGCTCGCGCCCAGCCCCGTGTGGATCATGGTCGGTCGCACGGTGCAGGCGCTCGGGTCGTCGGCCTACACACCTGCCGGTGCCGCGCTTTTGATCGCTGCGTTCCCGCCCGAGCGGCTTGCTACCGCGATCGGCGTGTGGGCCGTCGCCGGTGGCGTGTCGTCTGCGCTCGGCCCATCAGTCGGCGGGTTCGTGATCGGTCGCGGCGGCTGGCCGTGGGCGTTCTGGCTGAACATCCCCATCGGTGTGATCGTGTTGCTGTTCGGCCCCCGTGTGTTGGCCGAGACCAGCACCGATCGCAGCAAACGCATGCCCGACCTCTGGGGCGTGATCCTCATCATGGCGGGCTCATCGGCGATCACGCTCGGCGTGGTGCAACGCAAATCGCAGCCGGGATGGGGTTGGCTCGGGCCGAGGACCTGGTTGTGCTTCGTCATCGGTTTCGCACTGCTGGCCTGGCTCATCGTTCGCTGTAAACGCCACGACAATCCGTTGCTGCAACTCGACTTGTTCCGCATTCACAACGTTCGCGTCGGCGTCGCCGGAACGTTCGTGATCGCCGTGTCATGGTTCTCGCTCAACTGGGCGATCGTGCAGCACACGATCAACGTATGGCATTGGTCGGTGTTCAAGGGCGGCGTGTCGACCGCGCCGATCTCGCTGTTCTCCGGCATCACCGGCGTGCTGAGTGGCCGCGTCGCAAACCGCTACGGTCATCGGCGCTTTATCCTCGCCGGCTCGCTTGGCATCATCGCGACCGCAGTGTTCCTCTGGTTCCGCATGGGCACGACGCCGGCGTTGTGGACAGCGGTGGTGCCGGGCTGCGTGTTGCTGGGTTTGGTGAGCGGTCTCGTGTTCCCGTCGTACATCGCCACCACGCTCATCGATATCCCCGTCGAACGCCACGCGGTTGGCGGTTCGGTGAACTTCATGGTGCAACGCACCGGTACGACTGTCGGCACCGCGCTGGCCATCACGTTCATCACCGGTAGCGTCGGTGCGCAGGGTTTGCACCGGACGTTGGTGCTCACGATGGTCGGCTGCGCGGTGTGCTTCGGTATCGGCTTGTTCGTTCGTCGCAGCCCCACGCTTCACCAAGCGGAGCGCACCGAGCCGAGCGATAGCGAGGCGACCCGACGAGTTCGGTGATCTCACGGCATGACCGCGTCGAATGCGGGACAATGGCCTCCAGGGGGAACCAAACATGCGCGGGTTGATGCAAGAACACCAGCTGGGGATCGATCATCTCTTCACCCGAGCCGAGCGGCTCTTTCCGAAGAAGACGATCGTCACAAAGACGGCCGACGGCGTGCAGCGCACGACCTACGGCGCATGGGCCGAACGCACGCGTCGCCTCGGCGGCGTGCTCGACGATCTCGCCATCTCGGCCGATGGTCGCGTCGGCACGTTCGCGTGGAACACCGCCCGACATCTCGAGTTGTACTTCGCGCCGCCGTGCACCGGACGCGTGGCACATACGCTCAACCTGCGCCTGTTCCCCGAGCAGCTCACCTACATCGTGAACCATGCCGAGGACGAGGTGATCTTTCTCGACAAGTCGCTCTGTGGGTTGTTGTGGCCGCTGCTCGATACCTTCACGTCGGTTCGCCACCTCGTCGTGATGGACGATGGTGCGGGCACCATTGGCGACGTGCCCCGCGGCATCGAGGTGCACGATTACGAGACACTGCTCGCCAGCGCGCAACCCGTCGAGTTCCCGCCTGTAGCCGACGAACATCAGGCCGCGGCGATGATGTACACAAGCGGCACCACCGGCAACCCGAAAGGTGTCGTCTACTCGCACCGCTCGGTGTTCCTGCACACCATGGGCGCGATGAGCGCAGATGTGCTCGGCGTGAGCGAACGCGACGTCATTTTGCCGGTCGTGCCGATGTTTCACGCCAACGCGTGGGGGCTCGCCCACGCCGCGGTGGGTGCAGGCTCAACGCTGGTGATGCCGGGGTCAGACCTCACACCGAAAACGATCGCGTCGCTCATCGAAACCGAGCGCGTCACGCTCGCCGCAGGTGTACCCACCATCTGGATGAGCGTGTTGCCCGAGCTCGAAGGGCGCGACGTTTCGAGTCTGCGCTCGATCCCCTGCGGTGGTTCCGCCGTACCCCGCGCGTTGTCCGAGGCGTTCCGCGAGCAGATCGGCCTACCCATCCTGCAGGCATGGGGCATGACCGAGACGAGCCCGCTGGGTTCGGTTTGCCAGATCAAGTCCTACTTGTGCGACGACAACCACGCCACCCTCGCGCACCGACGAACCAGTGCCGGCCTGGTCTCGACCGGGGTCGAGTTCCGCATTGCCCACGCCGATACCGGCGAGCTCCAACCGTGGGACGGCGAAAGCCGCGGCGAACTCCAGGTGCGCGGGCCGTGGATTGCAGCTACCTATTACAACGACGATCGCTCCCACGAGTCGTTCACGACCGACGGATGGCTTCGTACGGGCGACATCGCCGTCGCCGACGACGAGGGCTACCTCTTCCTCGTCGACCGCACGAAGGATCTCGTCAAGTCGGGCGGCGAATGGATTAGCTCCACCGATCTCGAGAACGAGATCATGGCGCACCCGTTGGTCAAAGAGGCCGCCGTCATCGGAATCGCTCACCCGAAGTGGACCGAACGACCGCTCGCGTGCGTTGTCGTACGTGACGGCGAGACACTCTGCAAGGACGACGTGCTCCAATTCCTCGAAGGGCGGGTCGCGAAGTGGTGGCTTCCCGACGACGTCGTGTTCATCGACCAGGTGCCGAAAACCTCAGTGGGCAAGTTCTCGAAGAAGACGTTGCGCGAGCAGTTCGCCGACTACGTCCTGCCGGGCACCACCTGACCTATTCTCCGCTGCACACAAAGCACAGGAGAGTGCCATGGCTTACGCGGGTATGCGACTCAACTTCATCCAACCCGGCCTTGAGGTGAACGAGATGTCGGCCCGTTACAAGGCCGGTATTGACATGGCCGAGTGGGCCGACAAGCTCGGCTTCATGTCGGTAAGCCACGAGGAGCACCACGGCGCACCGAGCGGATGGAGCCCGTCGCCACTGATTACCGCGGGCGCGGTGCTGGCGCGCACCAAGAACATCGGCGTCGCCATCTCGGCGTTGCTGGTGCCGTTACACGATCCGCTACGCATCGCTGAGGACATCGCGGTGCTCGACCTGTTGAGTGGCGGCCGGTTGAGCGTGATTGCGGGCATCGGCTATCGCCCGGAGGAATATGCGGCGCACGGCAAGGATTGGTCGAGGCGCGGTGCCCTCATGGACGAGTGTATCGACACCATGCTGAAGGCCTGGACCGGCGAACCGTTCGCGTACCGCGGCACGACGGTGCAGGTCACCCCGAAGCCTCTGAGCAGCCCCACGCCGCCGTTCATGCTCGGCGGCACATCGAAGCCCGCGGCGCGGCGCGCTGCTCGCTTCAAGCTGCCGATCTTCCTCGCCGCACCGATGCCCGAACTCATGGCGTACTACTACGAGCAATGCCAGGAACAGGGTTGGCCGGGGTTCGCGATGATGCCCGGCGCCGGCTTCGCGCATCATTTCATCGTGGAGGATCCCGATAAGGCGTGGGCCGAGTTGGGCCATCATCTCTTTCACGAAACGAGCATGTACGCGAGTTGGCAGACCCCCGATATTCACTCGGCAGTGCACTCGAACGCCACCACGGTGGAGGAGCTCCGCGCCGAAGGCATGTACCGCTTCGTGACACCCGATGAGATCGTCGCGGAGGCAAAGGCGGTCGGGGACTCGTTCTCCTTCAACCTGCATCCCCTGTGTGGTGGCATGCCGATCGACAAGGCCTGGGAGTCGCTCAAGCTCTACGAAGACAAGGTCCTCCCCCGGCTCTGATCTTTGGCGGTACTGAAATCGGGGACGTGTCGGCCGATGGGTTCACGGTCGGGTTGCAGCTCGCACCTCCGGCAGCCGCGAGGCCGCGATGCATCCTCCTCTCCGCAACGAGTATTCAGTCTGGCGAACGCTGTTCGTCACCCGAAGCCGCCGACGTCGCGTGGTGGAGCACCTTGGCGAGGCGGAAGAGGCAATGGAGGTCGACTCCCAAACCCGTGACTCGCTCACTGGTTTGGTTGATCGCGCCGCGTTTCACGATCACCTGCAAGCGCGTCTGACCCGGCTGCAACAGCACGCAGGCACCGGGGTCGCCGTGATGCTCATCGACCTCGACAACTTCAAAGCGGTGAACGCCACCTACGGGCGCCACATCGGTGACGCGGTGTTGACCGAGGTCGCGCGTCGGCTGTCGGGCGCAGTGCGAGCAAGCGACACGGTTGCTCGAATCGGAGGCGACGAGTTCGCCGTGTTCTGCGAGATCACGGGCGACGCGTCCGCGCCAAGCTTGGTTGCGCAGCGGGTGCTTCACAGCCTCAGGCAACCGTACGCCGCAGTCGCGGCACCACATTCGCCCACCGCGAGCATCGGCATCCGGCTCGTGCGTGACGGAAACGATCAACCCCACGACATCGTGCGCGAAGCCGACGCCGCGCTCTTCCGAGCGAAGATCGAGGGCAAGGCGTGCTTTCGCGTCTTCGTGCCGCGCGCGGCGTACACAATGGCGGGTAACGCGATCGACCTGCGTGAACGCCTCGATGCCGGTGCGCTCGTGGTCCACTATCAACCCGTGCTTGACGCCACGAGCGGCAAGATCGTTTCTGTCGAGGCGTTGGCGAGACTCCGCGGTAGCGACGGATCGACGGTGCCGCCGAGTCAGTTCATCGCCGACGCCGAACGTTCCGGCATGATCGACGAGATCGGCGCGCTCGTGCTGCGCCAAGCGTGCCGCGATATCGCCGCGATTCGTCGCGAGCACCCCACGTTGCGGGTATCGGTGAACGTGTCGCCGCGCCAGCTCGCTGACGACACCATCACCGCTAGCGTCGCGAACGCGCTGCGCGAGGCGGCACTTCCCGCGGACGCGCTCACGCTGGAGATCACCGAGAGCACCGCGCTGTCGACCGTCCCCAGGGCTGACACCGTCGTGAAGGCCCTGGCGGCCATCGGCGTGCAGATCGCGCTCGACGACTTCGGTACCGGCCATTCGTCGCTCGAGATGTTGCGCACCATTCCCGCGCACGAGTTGAAGATCGACCGCGGCTTCGTCAGCGGCGTCACGCGCGCCGGGGTCGAACAAGACGTTGTTGCGATCATCATCGACCTCGGCCGCCGGCGTGGCCTGCGCGTCGTAGCCGAAGGCGTCGAGACCATCGAACAAGCCGACGCGTTGACTCGCCTCGGCTGCCGACACCTCCAAGGGTTCTTGTACAGCCGACCCGTTCCGATGGAGGAACTGATCGAGGTGCTGGCTCATGACCCCATATCGAGGCCGTCATCGTCGTCGTCATCAACAAGCATCGGCACGGCATCGGGCTTAGGCGACGATCTTCGCCCGTAGCGTTCAGCCCAGTCGTACACCGTCTCACCCGAGCGCACCACGTCGGCTGTCTCCTCGCGTAGACCACCGAGCGCTTTCGTGCGGTCGATACGCCACGGCCCCGCACGTAACGACAGATACATGATCGAGCCGATCGGAATGGGCAGGAAATACTGCGCCACCCGATACAACGGCACCGCCAAGCCGGCCGTGTTGCCATAGCCGAAGAGTGCGAGCATCGCGACGAGCGTGGCATCGAGCACGCCGAGGCCACCGGGCGTCACGGGAATCACCGCGGAGATGTTCGCGATGCAGAACGCGACTAGCAAACTGTCAACGCGCGCGGAGGTGCCAAAGGCGCGAAGCACGAACCACAACGATGCGGCGTCGAGCACCCAGTTCAACGTGGCCCACACCGCGACGCGTCGCATCAACGGCGGATCAGCCAGCAGCTCGCGTAGTCGCGACGCGAGCCGCTGCACGAGCGCACCCATGCGATCTTCATCGAGAAAGTGGGTGCGGCGCGCGACTGCACGCACCACGCGCTCGGCTGTCTGCTGACCGCGGATCAGCATGTAGACGATGGCCGCGAATGCACCGAGGAGGAACACACCGGCAAGCGCCATCGTCACGTAGATGGGGCGAAAGCCCGCGACCGGTATCGACACGAGCAACGTGAGCCACAGGATCACGTTCAACAACACCGCCGAGCCGACACCCGAGGCCACGAGACCAAAGCCGGCTTCGGCCCCGGGCACGCCCGCCAAGGTGATCATGCGATAGCCCATCGCCGAGCCGGCGGCGCTGCCACCGGGGACAATGTTCGTGATGGCCTTGGTCGTCAGCTGAATGCGGAACAGCGTCGCGAGCGAGATCGAGCCGGGCGGCATCGCGGCGCGGGTGAGCTGTGCGTACGCGGCGAGCGACAGCACCTGTAGTGGAAGCGCGAACAACAAGAACGACAGCCGCACCTCGCTGAGCTTGTTCAGTGCGTTGCGGGCGTTCGTGATCGCCGGAAGACCGAAGTACACGAACACGAGTAGGAACAGGAGCAGCTCGACGGTGCCTCGCAACGTGCGACGCGCCACCTTGCTGCGGATCCACCGACGACGCACGCGCGACGGTTCACGCGTGCCGATCGCGGCAACCGGGGCCCCGGCCACTTCAGCCGGCACCGGCACGGGCGCGTCGGGTGAAGGTTCGATCACGATCGCAGCGCGTCAGCCCACGATTGCAGCTCACGCGCGATGTCAGGACCCGCGGGCGTGTACATGAGCTCGGTGGCCCCGCCCGCGATCGCGGCCTCGGCTCGCTCGCGAATCTGATCGCGCGTTCCGACCCAACCCATTGCGCCGAGGAGTGGATTCGCGGTAAGGGTGGCGCGATCGCGCTCGGTCATGTCGGTTACGTGACCTTCGTGTGCGGCCAAGTGCCGTTCACCTTCGGGACGTAGCGCCTCGACAGCCGCCAGCCACTGCGCTCCGTTCGGCATGTTCTTCACTGCTTCCGGATTGCTCTGCCACGCACCGTGGTACATGACGGCAGACCACGGACCAACGGCCTCGAACACGCGAGCAGATTGCGTGTCCTCGCCGGCGTCGAGCACCGTGCCTGACGTCATCACGATCGACGGATCGAAACCGGGGACGGCAGCGCCCATCGTCATGACCCCGTCGGCGACGTCGTGCGCCAACTGCTTGGCCTTTGGACCAAGTGCCGACAAGATCAGAGGCACCGAGATCGGTCGCGCCGGAGCCCAACCGTCGAAGTGGATCATCTGCGTCTTGGCGCCGTCGATCTCGACGACCTCTCCTGCGAGCAGCGCGCGGAGCTGTTCAAGATAGCGGCGCGTGGTAGCGAGGCTGAGGCCCGGCTTGCCCAACACATAGCGGGCCGTTGCGCCGGTGCCGAAGCCACAGCACAGTCGCCCCGGCGCAAGGTGCTCAATCGTGGCGATCGCCGACGCGGTGGTCATCACGTGACGCAGGTTCGGCACGAGCACAGCGGTGCCGATTTTGATGTCGGTCTTGTCGGCGATACGCGCCAACCACACCCAGATGTCCTGATACAGAGCGGCCGAGTCGTAGAGCCAGATGCGGTCATAGCCGAGCTCGTGCGCGAGCTGTGCGTATTCGACGCAGTGAGGACCCGGGGGCATCGCGCAGGAATAGGTGATGGTGGCCATAGCCATCCTCCAAGGTGATGACGAACCGCACGATGGTAGGCCATCGGCGCACCCGTCCTACGCTGCGCCGGTGCACGAATGCCTCGCCGTGTGCCCGCCGGGGCTCGAACAGCTGGTGGCCGACGAGTGGCGCGACCTTCGTTTGCGGCCCGGTTCGCCGGTGAACGGCGGCGTTCCGTTTCGCGCGACCGATCGCGAGTTGTATCTCGCAAACGTGTGGAGCCGACTCGCGACCCGCGTCATCGTGCGCATGGGCACGTTCGTAGCCCGTTCGTTCGCCGACCTCGAACGCCGCGCGGCGGAGCTGCCGTGGGCCACGTACCTGCCGAGCGACATCACGCCGGTCTTCCGCGTGACCGCGGTGAAGTCGAAGCTGTACCACACCGACGCGATCGCTGAACGTTTGCATCGCGTCTGCGGCACCACGCAAGCGCCACTGGAGCACCTCGCGCCCGACGTCGACACCACTCGCGTCCAGCTGTTCATCGTGCGCGTCGTACACGACAAGATCACGATCAGCGCCGACAGCTCGGGCGACAGCCTTCATCGACGGGGTTGGCGTCAACAGGTGGCGAAGGCGCCGTTGCGCGAGACGCTCGCCGCGGCCATGGTGCGGGCAAGCGGATGGGGTTTCGAAATGCCGCTTCTCGATCCGCTCTGCGGATCGGGCACCATCGCGATCGAAGCCGCTTTGGCGGCGTCAGGCCGCGCACCCGGCGAAGCGCGCACGTTCGCGTTTCAACGCTGGCCCAGCTTTCAACCTGGCACGTGGGCGAGCGTGCACGCCGGGGTGCGCGCTGCGGGCGATCTGGCGGGCGACCCCGCTCGGCGTCGGGCAGTCGCGCCGATCGCAGCCGCCGATCGCGACGAGGGTGCCGTGCGCGCCACGGCCGCGAACGCCGAGCGAGCGGGCGTCGCCGACCTCGTCGACGTCCGCCACGGCGCGCTCTCGCACACCGTCGGTTCCGTGCGCGCTGATCGGGCGGGCCTGTTGCTTACCAACCCGCCTTACGGTGAACGCGTCGGCGCGCACCGCGATCTGCGCGACTTGTATGCCGCGTTGGGTACGTCGGTGCGCGATGCGCTGCCCGGCTGGTCGCTCGGCATGCTCGCCGCCGACAGCGTGCTCGCCGCACAGGCACGCCTCCCCCTTGTCGAACGGTTCGCCACCACCAACGGCGGCATCGACGTGTCGTTCCTCACGTTCACGCCGACCGAACGCCCCGAGGAGTAGACCCGCCGTTGGCCTGGTATCGAGGCGGGCTCATTGCGCCTCGATCGTGACGAGCCCGAGGCTGCAGAGGCGATTCTCGGCGTCGGCGTCGCGCACCTCGACACGCACCGTGACCAACGACCCGACCCCGCCGAGCACCGTCGCGCTCGCCCGCACCGGCCCGACCCGCGCCGGTGCCATGAACCGTTCACTCATGTGCGTGACACGGCCATCGACGAGCGAACGGGCTGCCTCCTCGACCAGCAGCACGTGCAGCGCGCCGTGCAGGATGCCCCATGGGTTGCGGACATTGGCCGCGAGGTCGATCTCACAAACGCCAGGGCCGACGAGTCGCGCACCGAACCAGACAGCCATCGGTGGTCTCGCAACCGTCGTGTCCCAGTCGTCGACTTGGCGTTGGATGACACCGACCGGCGACACTGCGAGTGGTGGCCCGTTCTCCGGCACGAGCACCCCGTGGTTCGCGGTGGCGTGGCCGATGAGCAGATCGCCCTGGCCTTCGTCATAGAGCCACGCCTCGGCGAGCGCCTGCGACCGGCCCACGCGCAAGGGTCGAGCCTCGGTGCGCAACGGCCCCACACGGGCGTCGGCGAACACGCGCAGGTCCATGTCGGACGTGACCACCCATTTCGGCAGCACCGAAAACCCGGCGCTCATACCAACGGCGGAGTCGACGGCGAAGGCCAACGCGGCGAGCCGCATCGCGCCGTCGGCATCGCACAAGTCGGGGCGCACCGCCACCCAGGTCGAGATGCGCATGTCGCCGTCGTGCCTTGCCGCCATGTCGAACCACGTCGACAGGTTGTCCCGAAAGCCCTCGCTCAGTGGACTGCCCTTTCGCACGAACGCGCCCAACAACGCGCGTATTGGAATGGATCGTAGGCGACGCGACCGCGCCGGTAGCCTTGGGCCCCATGTCCGACGCCCCGAAGCCTGCTCCGTATCCGAAGGTCGAGCCAAAGCCCGACTTCCCCGCGATCGAGCGCCGCATTCTGGCCGACTGGTCGCAAGCCGAGACGTTCGAGGCATCGGTGTCCGGCCGACCTGGGGGCGACAACGCCTACGTATTCTTTGACGGTCCGCCATTCGCGAACGGTCTGCCGCACTACGGCCACTTGCTCACCGGGTACGTGAAGGACGTCGTGCCGCGGTATCAGACCATGCGTGGTCACCGCGTCGAACGCCGTTTCGGGTGGGACTGTCACGGCCTGCCCGCAGAGATGGAATCCGAGAAGGAACTCGGCGTCTCGGGGCGCCGCGCGATCACCGAATATGGCATCGGCAAGTTCAACGAGCACTGCCGCACGTCGGTGCTGCGCTATACGAAGGAGTGGGAGGAGTACGTCACGCGCCAGGCGCGTTGGGTCGATTTCGCCGACGACTACAAGACCATGGATCTGCCCTACATGGAATCGGTCATGTGGGCGTTCAAGCAACTTTGGGACAAAGGCCTGGTCTACGAGGCATACCGTGTCATGCCGTATTCGTGGGGCGCCGAGACACCGCTGTCGAACTTCGAGATCCGCCTTGACGACGCGACACGTCCGCGCCAGGACCCCGCGCTCACGGTGGCGTTCACGTTGCATCCGAAGCACCCACACGTCGCCGAGCCCGAGACCCGCATCCTCGCGTGGACCACCACACCGTGGACCCTGCCGTCGAACCTTGCGCTCGCGGTCGGTGCCGACATCGACTACGTGGTGCTCGAACTCGATGGCATGCGCTACGTGATCGGCGCGAGCGCACAGGAGCGCTATGCGGCGCAGCTCGGTGAGGCCACGCTTGTCGCGGAGCTGAAAGGCGCCGACCTCGTGGGTCGTACCTACCAGCCGCTCTTTCCCTATTTCGCCGATCACCGTCACGCGTTCCAAGTGCTCGCCGGCGACTTCGTCGGCGTCGACGACGGCACCGGCGTCGTGCACCTCGCACCGGGATTCGGCGAGGACGACCAACGGGTCTGCGAAGCCAACGAGATCGAACTCGTCGTACCCGTCAACGATGAAGGCAAGTTCACCGACGACGTGCCCGAGTGGGCGGGCGAAAATGTCTTCGACGCCAACCCGAAAATCATCCGCCACCTCAAAGAGGCCGGGCGTGTGCTGCGCCACGACACCTACGAGCACAACTATCCGCACTGCTGGCGTACCGACACGCCGATCATCTACCGCGCCATGTCCAGCTGGTACGTCGAAGTCACCGCGTTTCGCGATCGTCTCGTCGAGCTGAACCAACAGATCAATTGGATCCCCGACCACGTGCGCGACGGCGCGTTCGGCAAATGGCTCGAGAACGCACGCGACTGGTCGATCTCGCGCAACCGTTTCTGGGGCGCGCCGATCCCGGTGTGGCGCAGCGACGACCCTGCGTACCCGCGCGTCGACGTCTACGGATCGGTCGCCGAGCTCGAGCGCGACTTTGGGGTCACGATCACCGATCTGCATCGTCCGTATGTCGACGACCTCGTCCGCCCGAACCCCGATGACCCCACCGGCAACTCGATGATGCGCCGCGTACCCGAGGTGCTCGATTGCTGGTTCGAGTCGGGCTCGATGCCCTTTGCGCAGTCGCACTATCCGTTCGAGAACAAGGAGTGGGTCGACACGCACACGGCCGACTTCATCGTCGAGTACATCGCCCAGTCGCGCGGCTGGTTCTACACAATGCATGTGCTGTCCGTCGCGCTCTTCGATCGCCCGGCGTTCAAGAACTGCATCTGTCACGGCGTGGTGCTCGACGAGGACGGCCGCAAGCTGTCGAAGCGGCTGCGCAACTACCCCGACCCGGAAGTCGTGTTCGAAACCATCGGCTCCGACTCGCTGCGATGGTTCTTGATGGCATCGCCCATCTTGCGTGGCGGCGACTTACGCATCGATCGCGAGGGATCGGGCATCAGCGACACCGTTCGGCTCGTGATCAACCCGATCTGGAACGCGTATTCGTTCTTCACGTTGTACGCAAACGTCGACGGCTATCGCGCGCAGCTCCGCGCTGACTCGCCGCAACTACTCGACCGCTACATCCTCGCGAAGACACGCGAGCTCGTCGACGCGGTCACCACGCGCATGGACGCCTACGACCTGGCCGGCGCGTGCGCCGACATCACCGCGTACCTCGATGCGCTCAACAACTGGTACATCCGACGCTCCCGCGACCGGTTCTGGGCACCGGCGGGGGGCGACGACACCGACAAGCGAGACGCCTACGACACGCTCTACACCGTGCTGCACACGCTGACGCGCGCGTGTGCGCCGTTGCTGCCTTTCGTGACCGAGGAGATCTACCGCGGCCTCACCGGTGAGGCGTCGATCCACCTCGCCGACTGGCCGGCGGAACACGCGCTCCCGGCCGACCCTGACCTGGTCGCCGCGATGGACCGCGTGCGCGACGTCTGCTCGACTGCGCTGCGGTTGCGCGAAGACCATGGCCTGCGGGTGCGACTACCGCTGCGTTCACTCGTCGTGGCGGGCGCCGACACCGCCGCGCTCGGCCCGCTCACCCATCTGATCGAGGACGAGGTCAACGTCAAACATGTCGAACTCTCTGCCGACCTCGCCGCCTACGCGACCTTTGTGTTGCGCCCGAACGGCAAGGTGCTCGGCCCGCGCCTGGGCAAGAACATGCAGGCCGTGTACGAAGCCGCACGCAACGGCCAATGGGAACGCGGCGCCGACGGAACCGTCAATGTTGCCGGCCACGTGCTCACGCCGGGCGAGTTCGATTTGGCGCTCGAGTCACCAGAAGGTGCGGTCGCCGCGGCGTTGCGCAGCGAGAGCGCTGTTCTCACGCTCGACGTGACGCGGACACCCGAACTTGAATCAGAAGGTGTCGCCCGCGATGTGGTGCGCCTTGTGCAACAGGCACGCAAAGACGAGGACTTCGTGGTCACCGACCGCATCGACGTGTGGCTCGACGCACCGGCGGCAGTGGCCGACTCCGTGCGTTCGCACGCTGCTTGGATACAGGGCGAAGTCCTCGCTCAAACGCTCACATTCGGACAGGTGCCCGAGCAGCAACGGGCGCACGAGGGCCGCGTCGAGGCCGACGTCGTTCGCCTCGGTGTCGCGGTCACGAAGCATCCACGCAAATAGGTGACGCCTGACGGGCGAGCGTTCGGACGCCGCGCGGAGGCCAAACCTCCGCGGGGCTACGGTGCGACACGATGAAGCGCGCAGGCATGGTCGTCGGGCTCATCGCGCTCATCGCGCTCATCACTGGAGCGTTCGCCGTACGCGCGGCGCGACATCATCACGTTGCGGTGCCGCCCGTGCCGACTCGCCCGGTGCTGTTGTGCACCACGGACATGCGGGCGGTCTGCTCCGATCTGGCGAGCGGCACGCTCGACGTGCGCATCGAGTCGCCAGCGGTGACGATCGGGCGGTTGCGCGACGGCGAAACCCTTGGTGCCGACGCGTGGCTGGCTGCGCGCCCCTGGATCGACCTCGCGCAGATCGAGACGGCGGCGGCCGGGCGCGCCGATCCGTTCGGTGCCGCCACGGACACGCTGGCGCGCACCCCGCTCGTGGTCATCGTTCGCCGCGATCGTCGCGCGGTGCTCGAAGGAGCGTGCGCCGGACGCATCGATTGGCCCTGTCTCACCGGGCGGGTCGGTCAACCGTGGGCGGCAATCGATGGCACACCGGCGTGGGGTTTGGTGACGCTCGGACTCGATCAGCCCGACGAGGCGACGGACGGCCTGCTCGCAATCGCGCAGATGACTGCGGCCTTCACGCGACGCGCCACGTTCGATGTCCGTGACCTCGAGACCGTTCAATCGAGCCTGACCACGTTGGCAAGCCGAGTGCCCGCATCGAGTCATGGCGACGCTCTCGGTGCGATGTTGGAGCGCGACGGCTCGTTCGATCTCACGGTCACCCTCGAAGCCGGCACGCGCGTCGCGATCGCGAGCCCGCGCGCGAGTGGGCAACTCGACCTGATCGAGATCAACCCGGTGGTGGCGGCCGACGCCGTGCTCGTCGCCGGAATCGGCTCATTGGCCACCGTCGACCCCGATGGCGTGCGCAAGGCACTGATCGGCCGGGGATGGCACTTCCCGGACAGGGCGGCGTCGGGTGTCCCTGACGGCGCAACACTGCGTGCCATCCTGCAACTGTGGCAACCGACTCGCTAGTGCTTCCTGTCCTGGAGCGTGGTGTCAGCGCTCGGCCAGCCACGTCCGGGCGTCGGCCAGCATCTCGACCGATACAGCGTGGCGCGCGTCGTACTCATGTACGCCGGCAGCGGCGCCGTTCTCGATGAGCGTGTTCGCGCCAGCGCGGGCGTAGGCGATCGGCACGACCTCGTCGTTCACGGCCATCTGCCAAAGAACTGGCAGGCCGCGCAATCGTGCAAGATCCACCGCAACGCTGCGTCCGAGGGGCAGCCCACCGCACCAACTCAGCACCGCGGCGGGGCGTTCGTGGGAGGGATCGAGCGCCAAGGTGAACGACAGGATCGCGCCCTGCGAAAAGCCGCCCACAACGATGTCGGCGCGGGCCACCTCGTAGCGCTCGGCCGCTCGATCGAGGGTGGCGTCGAGGAGGCGCGCCGCTTCGGGAAACTGTGGTGGTTCGCGGTTCTTCGGCAGCGCCCACGCTGCTGCGCCGTTGGGCAAGTCGATGGGACCCCGAGGCGCGACGATCGTGAACCGACGATCGGGATCGATGACGGTGCCGTACGCCAGCATCTCCTCGGGGTGATAGCTGTAGCCGTGTACGAGGAACAGCACGCGGGGCGAGAGGCCGGGGGCGGCCTTGCGTACTCGGCATCGGAGTGGGGAGTCGCGCATCGGCGGCACGGTATCGCGCCCGGCCGGAGGACCAGCACGGTGTCGCCAACCACCCTTCGCGTTCGCTCGCTCTGGCTCCGTGACCCTTCTCGACGAACCGTGCCCGGTCGTTGCGAATACGTGACGAAACGACCGATCAGCTCTTGACACGTCTGTAATTCCACGGGTGTAATTGAGGACCCCCCGCGGACCGCGAGCACTACGAGCTCGTTCGATCAGACCGCGGCGCCGACGGAGGCTCCCGCATGACCATTACGGACGATCGACTCGATGTTCAGGCGCCTTCATCGACGTCTGCGCACGGGTCGACCATGCGGGTCCGCAAGCGCAATGGCGACCAAGAACCCGTCGACGTCAACAAGATCGTGCGCGCCGTGCAACGCTGCGCCGAAGGCCTCGACGGTGTCGACCCCATGCGCGTCGCCACGCGCACCATCTCGGGCCTGTGCGACGGTGCCACCACCGAAGAGCTCGACGAGCTGTCGATTCGTACGGCGGCGTCGCTGATCGTCGAGGAGCCCAACTACTCCCGGCTCGCGGCTCGCCTGCTCGGCACCTACGTCGACAAAGAGGTCCAAAACCAGGACATCTACTCGTTCAGCCAGTCGATCGCTCTCGGCCACCGCCTCGGCATCGTGGCGAGCAACGTCGCCGAGTTCGTGGCGCTCAACTTCCGCAAGCTCAACGATGCCGTTGCCCCCGAGCAGAATACCTTGTTCGAGTTCTTCGGCCTGCGTACGGTCTATGACCGCTACCTGCTGCGTCACCCGAGCGCCCGCAAGGTCATCGAGACCCCGCAGTACTTCTTTCTGCGGGTGGCGTGCGGCCTGTCACAGAATGCCGAAGAGGCCATCCGCTTCTACCGTCTCATCAGCTCGCTCGCGTACCTTCCGTCGTCGCCGACGTTGTTCAACTCAGGCACCTCGCATCCGCAGATGTCGAGCTGTTACCTCCTCGATTCGCCCGAAGACGATCTTGAATCCATCTACAACCGATACACCGACGTCGCGAAGCTGTCGAAGTTCGCGGGCGGCATCGGCCTCGCCTACCACCGCATCCGTTCGAAGGGGTCGCTCATCCGCGGCACCAACGGCTTGTCCAACGGCATCATCCCGTGGCTGAAGACTCTCGACTGCTCGGTGGCCGCGGTCAACCAGGGCGGCAAGCGCAAGGGTGCGGCGTGCGTCTATCTCGAGACCTGGCACGCCGATATCGAAGACTTCTTGGAGCTGCGCGACAACACCGGCGACTCGATGCGCCGCGCCCACAACCTGAACCTGGCCAACTGGGTACCTGATCTGTTCATGCAGCGCGTCGAGAAGGACTGGATGTGGTCACTGTTCGACCCGGCCATCGTTCCGCACCTCACCGACGTGTACGGCGCCGAGTTCGAGCAGGCCTATCTTGAGGCCGAGGCTGCCGGCATCTACGAAAAGCAGGTGCCGGCGCGCGAGTTGTACAGCCGCATGATGCGCACGCTCGCGCAAACGGGCAACGGCTGGATGACCTTCAAGGACCCGTCGAACGCACGCTGCAACCAAACCGGCGAGGCCGGGCGCGTCGTGCATCT
>JAYUFA010000004.1:0-7902 GCA_043738925.1 Actinomycetota bacterium | reverse complement strand
CCACCGCTGATGGGTGCCCGGCACGAGAACTCGGCGAACTCGGTGGTGACCCCTGACGGGTTGGCTTCGGTGGAGATGCCCTGTACGACGACGCTTTCGTGGTCGCTCCAACGCACGAAGCCGGAGCGAAGCGAGACGGCTAACCACACCAGGATCACCACACGCAGCAGATTCCGATTCACGGCTCGAAGGCTAGCGTCCCGCGCACGCCGGGCTTTGGGCCGGCCGCAGCGT
The DNA here is from genome assembly GCA_043738925.1 of Actinomycetota bacterium. Lineage (GTDB taxonomy): Bacteria > Actinomycetota > Acidimicrobiia > Acidimicrobiales > WLNW01 > WLNW01. The sequence continues at coordinate 7,668 of JAYUFA010000004.1, read as the reverse complement.
TCAGGCGTCGCGCTTGGCGTCGGCCATCTCGCGGAGCTTGTTCTTGGCGACCTTGTCGAGCGTGGCGCGCGGGAACTCGTCGACGAAGTAAACCGCGCGCGGCACCTTGAAGTCGGCAAGGCGCTCGCGGCAGACGTCGATGATCTGGGTGGCCATGACGTCCTCGTCGGAGATGTCGGGGTTCTTGATCACGAACACCACGACGACCTGGTCGAGCATGTCGTGGCTCTGGCCGACCGCGGCGATTTCCGCGATGCCGGCTACCTGACGACAGGTGTCCTCGACCTCGCGCGCCGAGACGTTCTCTCCGCCGACCTTCAGCAGGTCCTTGTCGCGCTCGGCATAAAACACGTTGCCGCCCGCGCGCAACGTAACCATGTCACCGGTCTTGAACCAACCGTCACTCGTGAAGCTCTTCGCGTTGGCCTCGTCGTTGTCGTAGTACTCAAGAAACAGCTGGATGCCGCGTATGCCACGCACCCACAACTCTCCGGTGTGGCCTTCACCGCAAAGATCGCCGGTTTCTTTGTCGACGATGGCGATTTGATAGCCCGGCGTGGGGTGACCCATCGAGCCGTTCGGCCAACGTTCACACGGGCGGCCGCTGATCGCGTGCGTGACCGTTTCGGTCATGCCATAGCACGCATAGATCTGCAGGTTCGGCCATTGGGGGAAGGCCGGCATGATCGCGCCGTATTGAGCCACGCGGAGCTTGTTGGGCGGCGTCTCCTGCCCGGCCATGGCCTTGACGACGAACGGCAACAGCGAGATGTGTGTGACGCCGTGGCGGGTCACGACCTCCCAGAAGCGACTGCTTGAGAACTTCGGCTGCAGCACGACCGTGCCGCCCACACCGAGTGTCGACCACATCGACCAGCTCTGCGCGTTCACGTGAAAGAACGGGAGGTAGATCAGGTAGACATCGTCGGTGGTGATGTCGATATTTCGACTGCCCACGCGACTGGCCCATACCGCGTTGCCATGCGTGTGCACGACAGCCTTCGGTCGCGACGTCGTGCCCGACGTGAACTGGATACCCGCCGGAAGCATCGGCTCGGGCGCACGCGAAGGCAATGAGGCGGCATCACCGAACAACGAGGCGAAGGAACGATGGTCGTGCGCGCGCTGTTCAGGAGGGGCGGGTTCGCCACTGTTGTCGTCGGTGACGGCGATCCATTGCACGCGTTCTGCGGCCTCGGCAACGAGCGCGGCGTATTGCGGCTGCGTGATTGCGGCGACGCACTTTGCGTGCTCGGCGAAATAGTTGAGTTCGCTCGCAACACTGCGCGTGTTCGTGGTGACCGCGGCGGCACCGAGTGTCGCGCACGCGTACCAAGCGAGCACACCCTCGGGACAGTTGTCGGCGTGGATCAGCACGTTGTCGCCCTTCGCCACGCCGTTTGCGCTGAGCCCGGCTGCCAACCGCTGTACGTCGGCCTGGAATTCGGCGTAGGTCCACGTGCGGCCGGCGCCGTTCTTCGGCTCCCATACCAACAGCGGGTGGTCAGGCTTACGCTCGACCCAATGAGCGAGCAGCCAGGGGATGTCCTGGCCGGCCATCTGATATGCATCGGTTTGCCGCGTGTCCATAGCCCTATCTTGGGCGATCGGTCGCTCGAACGCCGAACCGCCTCCGGCTGTGTGATGTCAGAGGTGGACAACCGTGCATGTGGTGGTGCGGGTGACGCCGGCGATCATCTGCATGCGGCCCGCGACGAGGCGGCCGAGTTCGTCCACTGACGCAGCGTGACACTGGACGATCACGTCGTATGGGCCGATCACGTCGTCGGCGGCGACCACACCGGTGAGCCTGCGGATCTCGTCAGCGACGCGCGCCGCCGTGCCGACCTCGGTCTGGATGAGGATGTACCCGCTGACGTCCACGTTGGGAAGTGTACGAATCGGTCGTATCAGTCGTTCAGTCGACGAGACAACGCATCGAGCTGAGTGGACATTTCCGCGGGCAGGCGTTCACCGATTGACGCGAAGTGGGCCTCGATGAGTTCGACCTCGTGCTTCCACGCGTCACGATCGACGTCGAGCAGTTTGGTCATCGCGGCCCCGTCGATGTCGAGGTCGGAACGGTCGAGGGCGTCGACGGTGGGCACATGGCCGATCGGCGTTTCGGTGGCCGCGGCCACGCCGTTGACGCGTTCGATCACCCACTTGAGCACTCGTGAGTTCTCGCCGTATCCGGGCCACATGAACTTGCCGTTGTCGTCCTTGCGGAACCAGTTCACCCAGAACATTTGCGGCAGCTTCTCGGCGTCGGCCTTGGCGCCGACTTCGAGCCAATGGCTCATGTAGTCGCCGACGTTGTATCCGCAGAACGGCAACATCGCGAAGGGGTCGAAGCGCACCTCGCCGACGGTGCCGGCGGCGGCGGCTGTCCTTTCCGACGACATGATCGAACCGAGGAACACGCCGTGGGCCCAGTCGCGTGCCTGGGTTACGAGCGGCACGTTCGTGGCGCGCCGGCCGCCGAACAGGATGGCCGAGATCGGTACGCCGGCCGGGTCTTCCCATTCGGGCGCGATCGACGGGCATTGCGACGCGGGCACCGTGAAGCGAGCGTTGGGATGCGCAGCCGGCGTGGTCGATTCGGGTGTCCATGCGTGGCCGCGCCAGTCGGTGAGCCGCGCCGGCTTGTCGTCGGTCATCTCCTCCCACCACACGTCGCCGTTCTCGGTCTTTGCGACGTTGGTGTAGATGGCGTTGCCCCACAACGTTTCCATGGCGTTAGAGTTCGTTTTGTCGGACGTGCCGGGAGCGACACCGAAGAAGCCGGCTTCGGGGTTGATCGCGTACAGCCGGCCGTCGTCGCCGAACTTCATCCAGGCGATGTCGTCGCCGACGGTCTCGACCTTCCAGCCGGGCAGCGTCGGGATGAGCATGGCCATGTTCGTCTTGCCGCACGCGGACGGGAAAGCCGCGGCGACGTACTTCTTCTCGCCCTTGGGCGGCGTGATGCCGAGGATCAGCATGTGTTCGGCCAGCCAGCCGTTGTCACGCGCCATCGTCGACGCGATGCGCAGCGCGAAGCACTTCTTGCCGAGCAACGCATTGCCGCCGTAGCCCGAACCGTACGACCAGATCTCGCGGGTCTCCGGGAAGTGCGAGATGTATTTGTTGTTCGCGTCGCAGGGCCAGGCGACATCGACGGCACCAGGCGCAAGTGGGTGACCCACCGAATGCACACACGGCACGAAGGCGGCGCTGTCGCCCAAGACGTCGAGGGCGGCTTGGCCCATGCGGGTCATGACGCGCATCGAAACGGCGACGTACGGCGAGTCGGTCAGCTCGACGCCGATGTGGCTGATCGCCGAACCGAGCGGGCCCATCGAGAACGGCACGATGTAGAGGGTGCGACCGCGCATCGCCCCGCGGTAAAAGGTCAGCATCTCGTCGCGCAGGTCGGCCGGGTCGCGCCAGTTGTTGGTTGGACCGGCGTCGATCTCGCGCTCGCACGCGATGTAGGTGCGATCCTCGACGCGCGCAACGTCAGCGGGGTCAGAGAGTGCGAGATAGCTGTTTGGGCGGACCTCGTCGTTCAGACGCTGGAACGTGCCTGCGGCCACGAGCTGCTTACAGAGACGCTGGTACTCCTCGGCCGAGCCGTCGCACCACGTGACGTTGTCCGGTTGGAGGATCTTCGTCCAATGATCGACCCAGTCGTGCAGATGCTTGTTGGTTGTGCGAGCGCTCATCCTGTCTCCGGCGACCAAATGATGGGGGAATGCGGGGAGGGTACGGGTACCTGCCGCGAGTGACTAGGGCCGAAATGACCCAATCAGCGGAGGCTGGGAATATCCGGCGTGCCCATGTCGACCTCGGAGCCGAGGTGCAGACCAGTGGCTCGGTCGTGGTCATCGAGGACGAACAGCACCCTTTGTCCCTGACGCAGCATGCGAAAGATCGAGCCCACGAGCGCGTCGGGGGCGAGATCGAACTCGGCGAAATCGGTATCGCGGACGACGACGCCGTCTTTGGTGAGTGGGTCGTAGGACTTGATCACGCCTTGCATCGTGGGACCCTCCGGTTCTGGTTGTTGGCCGTCAGCGGACGGCTTTGACGACCTTGCCGGACTTGATACAGCCCGTGCAGGCGTTGACCCGCTTCGTGCTGCCCGACACAATGGCCCGGACCCGCTGAATGTTTGGGTTCCAGCGCCGCTTGGTACGCCGATGCGAGTGCGACAACGACATGCCGAAGTTCGGCTTTTTTCCACAGATATCGCACACCGATGCCATGACGAACAACCTCAAGAAACGTGGACGGGGCCTGATGGCCGGCGGGCTCGCGGCGCCCCGACAAGGGGCCTCGAACAGACCCGGGGGCGCTACCAGCAGGCGGCTAAGGCTACAGGGAGATCACGCGGCCTCCAAGCTCGGTCGACGCCGGGTCACGAATCTCTGGACGCCGCCCATTACGATCTCGGCGTGTCCGCGCCCCGTGCTCGTCTCGACCCACCCGCCTTGCGGGCCGTGGTGGGGGCATTCGCCGATGCGTTGGTGGCTCATCGCGCGGCGATCAACCATCTGAATGTGTACCCGGTGCCCGATGGTGACACCGGCACGAACATGTCGCTCACGCTCGCGTCGGTGATGGCCGAGGTCGATCAAGTCGACCCAACCGACATGGCCGAGCTGTGCACGGCGCTGGCGCATGGCTCGTTGATGGGTGCCCGCGGGAACTCGGGCGTCATCTTGAGCCAGATCCTGCGCGGCATGTGCGATGTCATCCGTGAGCACGACGACGTCGACGCACCGGTGCTTGCCGCGGCTCTCGATGCGGCATCGACCGCCGCGTACAGCGCAGTGATGCGACCTGTCGAGGGCACCATTCTCACGGTTCTTCGCGAGCTGGCGGCCGCGGCCACGGCGGCAGCGGGGCGCGGCGCCGATCTGTGCGGGGTGGCCGAGGCGGCTCGCCAACGTGGTCATGAGGCGCTGGCCCGCACGCCTGACCTTTTGCCGGTGCTGCGCGACGCCGGCGTTGTCGATGCCGGCGGTACCGGATTGCTGTTGCTGTGCGACGCACTTCTCGCGGTCGTCGACGGTCGGCCTATGCCCGCGCCGCCGGTGGTGGTGGTCGAGGCCGCGGCCTTCCGCGTCGCCGAACCAAAGCCTGGCGATCTCGCTTCTTTGCGCTACGAGGTGATGTTCTTCCTCCACGCCGACGAACGCGAGGTGCCCGGCTTCAAGGATGCGTGGATGCACCTTGGCGATTCCATCGTGGTGGTCGGCGGCAGCGGGCTCTACAACTGTCATGTCCACACGAATGACATCGGTGCCGCGATCGAAGCCGGCATCGCGGCGGGCCGACCCACCAAGATCCGCGTCACGGATCTCCTCGAGGAGATCGAGGAGCGCGCGTGGGTGCGCGAGGCCACCGCGGTTGCGCCTGCGGCGGTGGCCGAGCAGGTCACCACGGCAGTCGTCGCGGTCGGGGTCGGCGACGGCATCATCAAGTTGTTCCGATCGCTTGGCGTGCACGAGATCGTCACCGGCGGACAGTCGATGAACCCGTCCACCGCCGACCTGCTCGCCGCGGTCGAGGCGTGTCCCGCTCCGGGTGTCGTTCTGCTGCCGAACAACAAGAACGTCATTCCGGTCGCGCAACAGGTTGCTGCGCACACGACGAAGACGGTGCGCGTCGTAGCCACCCGCAACATCGCCGAGGCGCTCGCGTCGCTTGTCGACTACGACCCCGAAGCCGACATCGACGAGAACGCCGACGCCATGACCCGCGCGGCGGCTGCCGTGCTTGCCGGGGAGGTCACCCAGGCCGTGCGCGATGCCAACAGCGCGGTTGGCGCCGTACACACCGGCGACTTCATCGGCCTCGGTCGCGATGGCATCGTAGCCAAGGCCGCCAACCTCGTCGACGCGTCGACAGGCTTGCTCAGCTGTCTCTTGGATGGTGACCATGAGATCGTCACCATCATCGTCGGCGACGGTGTCAAGCCCGACGACACGGCGGCTATCGAGACCTGGCTCGAAGCGCACCATCCCGAGGTCGAGGTCGAAGTGCACCATGGTGGTCAGCCGCTCTACGCGTACTACTTCGGCGTCGAGTGACCATGTCGCCTGATGCGGCCTCGCACCATGTCGACGCAGCAGACGGCGGGCCACTCACCTTGGCGAGCTTCAAGGCCATGGCCGTATCGCGACTGAAGGGCGTGGGTGAAAAACGCGAGAAGTCGTTCGCGGCCGTCGGCATCACGAACGTGCTCGACCTGTTGATGCACTACCCGCGGCGCTACATCGACCGCACGAACGAAGCGTCTATCGCCGACGTCGCGATTGGCGAGGAGGCGATGATCCTCGGCCGCGTCGAGCGCGTATCGAGTCGTAAGACGCAGAACCGACGCACGCTCACCACGGTCGTCGTGCGCGACCGCACCGCACAGTTGACATGCACGTTCTTCAATCAGCCATGGCGCGAGCGTCAGTTGCCGCCGGGAACCGAGGCGGTGTTCTTCGGAAAGGTCGATCTGTTTCGCAACGCGCGTCAGATGACCAATCCGATCGTCGATCTCGTCGGCGACAAGACCGGCCGCATTGTGCCGGTGTATCCACAATCGGAAAAGGCCGGCGTGGTCACGTGGGAGATCGGCGGGGCGGTCGAAGAGGTGCTGCGCCGATCCGCGCCGCGCGGTATCGCTGACCCGGTTCCCGATTGGGTGCGCGAGCGGCACCGGTTGATCACGCGGGGCGACGCGATCGCAGGCATTCACGCGCCCGAGTCAATGGGCCAGATGATGAGCGCGCGCAAGCGGCTCGTGTTCGATGAACTCTTGCGCGTGCAGCTGGCCCTGGTCTTGCGCAAGCGCGCGATCGAAGCGGTCTCGACAGGCGTAGGGCACAACTTGTCGGGCGATCTTGTTGAGCGCTTCCACGCGGGATTGCCGTTCGCTCTTACCGGTGCGCAGCGACGCGCGATCGCCGAGCTCGAAGCAGACCTCGCGAAGCGTGTGCCGATGCACCGCCTCCTGCAAGGAGATGTCGGTTCGGGCAAGACCCTGGTCGCGCTCAGCGCGTTGCTTGTTGCCGTGCAAGGCGGCCACCAGGGCGCGCTCATGGCGCCCACCGAGGTACTCGCTGAGCAGCACTATGTGGGTATTCGCTCGCTGGTCGACCATCTGATCGTGCCTGACGAATCCACGTTGATGGGCGAGCGCCCGGTGCGCGTCGAGCTCCTGACGAACCGCACCACGCAGGCCGAACGCAGGCGGCTCGCCGCCGATCTCGCCAGCGGCGCGGTCGATCTGCTCGTCGGCACGCACGCGCTCATTCAGGACAGCGTCACGTTTCGCTCGCTCGGCATGGTGGTGATCGACGAGCAGCACCGCTTTGGTGTCGAGCAACGAGCGGCGCTACGCGACAAGGGTCTCGGTGACGCCGTGCCCGACGTGTTGGTCATGACCGCGACGCCCATTCCGCGTACGGCCGCGATGACCGTGTACGGCGATCTCGACGTGTCGGTGCTCGACGAGTTGCCGCCAGGGCGTACGCCCATCGAGACGTTGTGGGCGCGCACCGACGACGACGAAGCCGCCGTGTGGCAGCTCGTGCTCGCGGAGGCCGCCGCTGGGCGTCAGGCGTACATCGTGTGCCCGCTGATCGACGAGAGCGAAACGCTTGAAGTGCGCAGCGCGCAGGAGAC
>JAYUFA010000003.1:0-7907 GCA_043738925.1 Actinomycetota bacterium | reverse complement strand
CAACGATCGCCTGGTCAGCGACCTCGTGATCTCCTCTACCCCGAACGGCACACCGTGTGAGTCATATCGATCGCAGCGCCAAGCGCTCTTCTGGGTCGACATCGTGTTCGCTTTGGCTGGGCTCGCGATCACGTTCGCGCATCTGCCGAAGCGCTTCGTGGCCGCTCGGCGCGGCAACGTCGCTACCGCGTGACGTCGGGAATCGCGTAGCCCGCGATAGGCAGCGGGCTGAGGGTCGCTCGTTGAACATCTACAACGGCGGACGTGGTGAGTCGTGGATCGTCGGAACGGTCGCCGTAGCTGACGCGGGTCACGACGATGCGGCCATCACTCGCGAACACGAGCATGGTTTCCGCGGCACCAACCGGCAAGGCGATCGTGGCGACGTGCTTGCCTGACGCGATGTCGCCGACGACGAGTTGCTGACGTCGTCCCGAGTTCGGTGCATTGCCATCGTCGGTGGCCTCGACCCACGCCAGGCGTTGACCATCCGTGGAGATTGCGAGGTCAGTCGGGCATTGAGGCGCACTGAACGAGCAATCGTTGACCGCGATGAGCGAGGTAAACCGCCCGAAGACACGGGCGCCCGACGCATCGAGGAACAGGCCGCCGACCGAGCCTTCGGAGACGTCGGACGCGACGTACGTGTCGGCGCCGTAACTGATGTGCGTTGCCTCGAACTCCCATCCGGCGACCACGCCAACTTCGGTCTCAACGCCCGTTCGTATGTCGCGGCGGACCAGCCTCACGAAGCTCTGCGCTTCGTACTCCTTCGTCGGATCGAACACCGCACGTCGCAGGAGCACTTGGCCGCGACCGGAGACGACGATCACTCCTTCGAGCCCCAGTGCACCCTCGAACGGCTGAGCGTGAGACTCCGGCACGAGCCAATCCCGCGTCGTACCGGTGGCGCGATCGAGCGTCATGATGCGCGTGTCAGGCGCGTGGACCGATTCGGTCACGATCGTGTGCCGCTGGAAGAAGATCGTTCCGTCCGCCGCGACCGCCACCGCGGCGACGGGGCCATCGAGGAAGCGGGTGCTGTGCCCCGCCGAGTCGACGGACCACAAGCCAGCCTCGTTCGCAACGAGCCACCCCTGGCCGGATACGGACCGTGATGTGGTCGGCGCCAACGCCGTCGTCGATGTGTCGGTCAGGTTCGATGGCGTGGACGAGGTCGCCGACAACGCTGTTGAAGTCGATATCGATGGGCCAGCCGATGCCCCAGTGGTACCGCCTGAAACGACGCTGTCGGAGCATCCGACGCTGGCCAACAACGCCGTAATAACCACCAGCCACGTGCGCATGTCGACCTCCACGGGAATACTCGCTCAGCCGGCCACGAGCATGGCGCGTATGCCGAGTCCCATCAGGAACAACCCACCGCCGCCGTAGAGAAGGTAGCGGTGCTTCTCGAGTTGATGGCGATAGCTGTAGATGATCGCTACGGCGAAGATGGCGACGAACCCGTAGAACATGTGGAACTGCGGCGCCTTCAGCTTCTGGTGCGACACCATCGTCACACCAACGCTCACTTGCACGAAGATTGCGAGTTCGGCGAGGAGCGTGAACCACCACAGTGCTCGCGACCGTACGGCGGGCCAGCGATGCGCGGCGAGCGCCCATACACCAGCCAGGCCATTGCCGATGATGACGAACCAGGCCCACGACCGGTGGAACTCGAGCAGCGTGAGCGCGAACACGTTCAGGGCTTCGGGGTCGCTACGGTTGCGACCTCGTATGACCACAGCTCGGCGTTCATAGAAAGCGGTCGGTCGCCAGCCAGCGCCCCTTCCTGCCCGGGGTGGCCGCCACCCGCGGCAGCGCCGTGGGTGGTCGCGGAGCCGTCAGCACGCGCCGACTCGACACCACGGTGGCCGTGCGCGAACGATGGTGACGCCAACCATGCGGTGAAGGCCGCCTCGTCACGCCAGCGCGACACGACCAGCCACGTGGAACGGTCATCGGTCGGTCGCAGCAACTCGAACCCTTCGAACCCGTCCTGCGAGTCGACGGCTCCGATGCGCGACGCGAAACGACGTGCCACCTCTTCACCATGTTCGGCAGGCACGGTGATCGCATTGATTTTGATGACTTGACGTTTGTCGCTGTTCACTGTGTGATGCCTTCCGATGAGGAGCCGTCCGCCGTCGCGGCTACGTCCGCATTTCCCTGGACCACCAAGACCACCGATGGGGCGCCCGGTCGCAGGCTGATGACGTGCGAGCCTACTGCCAGCATTACGGCTGGCCCGACCCCGCGTTGATCGCGGCGCCCTGGCGGGAACGCCGTTGCGATATTGGGTCGCGCTCGAGCACGCGTGGCCCGATGCCGGGATAGTCGAGCACGACGCCAGCCTCGTCGTAGACGCGCCGAGCTTCGAACCCGAAGGCCGGCGCGCGGTAGTCGTACCGCAGAGTCATCACATCGTCGTCGGCACGGACGTAGCGCTGCTCCAGCCGCGCGACGCTCAGGTCTCCACACCCGAGCAATCGGTGGATCGAAACCCGGAGGGCGTGACCGTGCCCCCGCGGCTTGCATAGGAAGACAGCGACCCGATCGGCCGGATGTTCGCGACCGGATCTGCGCCCGCCGTCCGCGACTATCTCGACGGAATCGGCGGTGGTTGGAGGATGTCGCTCGGTGAGCGTGCGAGGAGTTCGTGGACGAGAGGGGGTTCGTAGTGGCGTTTGACGGTGACGCCGTAGAAGTTCTCGTACAGGTCGGGGAACACGGCATGCTCGACCAGACGCCCGACCTGCAACTCGTCCTGGATCACCACCGAGGGCAGCAGGGCGACACTGTCGGAGTCGCGCGCAAGCAGGCGAAGTAGTGCCATGTCGTCGGCCTCGGCGCGCACGCGATAGCGGATGCCCAGCTGTTCGCAGCGGAGGTCGAAGCCGGCTCGAAGATCGTTGTCGCGCCCCGGGAGGAGCAGCGGGACACGCGCGAGGTCATCGGGAAACTGGAAGGGCAACGCACGCGGCGGACCAACCAGGCTCACGGGTTGGCGGGCGATGCGCCGACAGCGCCACGGATCCACGGCGCTCGCATGCACGCGCTGGTTCGACAGGACGAGGTCGAGCGAATGCATGCGCAAGCGAGCAAGCAGCTCGGTCAGACTGCCCGAGATGAGCACCAGTTCGACGTCATCACGGTCGAGCACGGGACGGATGAAGTTCTCCTGAAAGTTTCGCGAGGCCGTGGCAACGGCGCCGATGCGCAACACTTGGCGCTCGTCGCGCCGACCCTCGCGGAGCACCTCCACCAGTTCGTTGCCCGTCGCGAAGATGGTTTCGGCGTAGGCGAACGCGAGCCGCCCGGCGTCGGTGAGGGTGAGCGTTCGGCCGATGCGCTCGAACAGCGGCTGTCCGAGCTGCCCCTCCAGCTGCTTGATCTGGGACGACAGCGCCGATTGCGACACGTGGAGCTGGGCGGCGGCACGCGTGAGGTTGCCCTCCTTGGCGACCGACCAGAAGTAGCGCAGGTGGTGGAAGTTGAGTCGCGACATCAACGATCCGGCTTCTTATAAACAGAACGTTTCATTCGAAATCATATATTGGACAGAACGATTGCCGGTCGTCAAGGTATGGGTGCAGCCCACCCACAAGGACGGTCGTTCGTGTCTCCGGTCGCCTACGCCGCATTGCCCCTCTGGCACAGCGCCCTCCTACTCGCCCCGGCCGCCGCCGCCAGTACGGCCGCGGTGGCGGCCTCGAGGCTGGCGACGGTGGGACAGGCGTGGCGATGGGCACGCGCGGCGTCGGTCGCAATGCTGGTCGCCGCAACCGCAGCCGGAGTTGTCCGAGCCATCACCGAACCCCGGGCCGGGGCACTGTGGCGGTCCGACACCGTCGGCATGGCGGTGCTGCTACTGGTGAGCTTCATCGCCTGGGTGGTGATCCGATACTCCGAGGCCTACCTCTCGGGCGACCCGTGCCAGCGGCGCTACATCCAGGGCCTGCTCGCCACGCTGGCCGCAGTGGCGGTGGTGGTGATCGCCAACAACCTGCTCGTGCTCACCCTGGCCTGGACCTCGACCAGCCTGGCGTTGCACGGGCTGCTCACGTTCTTTCGGGATCGACCGGTGGCGCTTGCGGTGGCGCACAAGAAGTTCCTCCTGGCGCGATGCGCCGACCTCAGCATGCTCGGGGCCGTCGTCGCCTTCGCCACGACGTTCCACACGTTGCGACTCGATCGCATCGTGGCTGCGGCGGCTACGACCACGACGCTGCCCGGCGGCGCGCGCGTCGGGGTCGCGCTCGTCGCCGTGGCTTGCCTGCTGAAGTGCGCGCAGCTGCCGTTCCACGGGTGGCTCATCCAGGTGATGGAGGCGCCCACACCCGTGTCGGCGTTGCTCCACGCCGGCGTGGTCAACATCGGTGGCTTCGTGCTCCTGCGCATCGCGCCGATGGTCGATCGAGCGGTCGAGACGAGAGCGTTACTGGTGATCGTCGGCACGGCCACGGCGGTGATCGCAGCACTGGTGATGACCACCCGGGTCAGCGTCAAGGTCGCCCTCGCGTGGTCGACGTGCGCCCAGATGGGGTTCATGCTCGTGCAGTGCGGCGTGGGTCTGTGGGAGATGGCGCTCCTGCATCTGCTCGCACACTCGCTCTACAAGGCACATGCGTTCCTCGGCGCCGGCGGCACGGTCCGCCAAACGCAACGCCGCCAACTGGCCCTCGAACCACCGCGGGCAACGGCAACGGCGACCACCGTCGCCACCGTTGTCGCGGTGTCCGGTACCGCCGCAGTCGGTTGGATGTGGGGCCGCCTCCCGTTCGCCGAGCCTCTGACGCGCACTGTCTGGGTCATGGCCGGCATCGTCGCCCTCGCACTCGTTCCGCTCGTGCGCTCGCCATCGCATCGCGGCCGCCGACGGCCGACGGCCGCCGTTCTGCTCGGCGCGGTTGCGGTGGTGCTCGCCTATCTGGGTTTGCACGAGGTGTTCGGGCGCCTCGTGCCGCACGGCGCCCCGGCACCCCCGGCACTGCTCGTCGTGGTGGGCGTCGCCTTTGCGCTGCTGTTCGTTGTGCACGCGCTCTGTGCCGTTGCACCCGCGACACGGCTCACGCAACGGTTCTACCCGTGGATCTACGGCGGGCTGTTCCTCGACGAGGCCTTCACGCGACTGGCCTTCGCAATCTGGGGACCACCGCGCCCGCAGACCCAGCCGTCGCTGCTCCCTCAGCCCGCCGCGACACCCCGCATCGCCGCCCCCTCGCAACTCGCCAACGAGCCAATCCCCCACCGACCGGCGCCCGCGACGCCGCAACCGATCGGACCCCTCACATGACGAGCACCGACCAACTCGACACCCAGCAGCGCTCGGTCGCGACGTGCATCGCTTCGGCGTGCGAGCGGATCGCGCCCACCTGGCCGCTCGATCGATTCATCGCGGTCAATCCCTACTGGGAATGGAGGGCCTCGCCGGCCGTGGACGCCGCCGCGTTGCTCGCCGCGCTCGCCGGCACGTCGCTCACGATGCCCCGCGCGTGGTTCCGCGACGAGTGGGCCGCCGGGCGCCTTTCGGTGGCCCACCTCGACGAGGTCGCAGCCGAGCTCGGCGACCTCGCCTTGGCGGCGCGTGCCCGCGCAGTGCTGCACGATCTGGCCGCCCACTCACCGCCCGCGAGATCGCGGATGGCCCTCATGACCGACCTGCGTGACCTCGGGCCGGGACCACGTCGGGGCCAGTCCTGGACCGAGCTCGTCACCCACCAGATCAGCCAGCACTGCGCAGCCCACTTCGATCGTTGGCAAGCCTCGTGGCACCCCCAGCGCGACCACGATCTGTTCACCGGTTGGCGAAACCAGCTCACCGCGTCGCACGGCATCGCGTGGCGCCATGGCGCGTCGTGGGTGCGCGCACAGCTCACCCGGCTACCCGCCGAACCAATCGACGCGATCGCTGCGATGCTCGACACGTTGACGATCCCCGAGGAGGCGCACGACGCCTACCTCACGACGCTCCTCCTGTCGGTCAACGGATGGGCTGCATGGTGCGCCTACGGCCGTTGGCAAGCTCGGCTCGTCAGCGAGGACGACGACGGCGAGGTCGTGGCGCTGCTCGCCGTCCGGCTCGCCTGGGAGTGGTTGCTGTACAACGACGCCGCGGTGGTCGAGACGTCGACGCTGCTCGACGACTGGGCACACTCGTGGCGCGACACACACGCGCTGGCCGCTGCGACCAAAGACGAGCAGCGCGTCGACTGGCTGCTCCAGACCGCGCTCGAGCGGACCTACCAGGACACGCTCCTCGGGCCGCTCGCCCAAGCCGACGTCGCGCCTGCAGATGTCCCCGCGGCGCAGGCCGTGTTCTGCATCGACGTGCGCTCTGAAGTGTTCCGCCGTGCGCTCGAATCGGTGACACCGGACATCCACACGCGAGGGTTCGCCGGGTTCTTCGGACTACCGATCGCGTACACGCCGGCCGGCAGCGCGCTCACCCGACCCCAACTTCCGGGACTGCTCACGCCATCGCTGGAGGTGCGCGAGACCACCGCCACCGAGGGGCCAAGCATCGACGCCATCGCCGCGCAACGATCGGCAACGCTCGAGAACCGACAACGGTGGCGCCGCTTCCGCAGTGCACCGTCGTCCACGTTCAGCTTCGTCGAGTCGATGGGTCTCACCTATGGCCCGAAGCTGCTCAAGGACAGCCTCGCCCATACACACGCGACTCCGAATTGGGAACACGACGGCCTCAACCCCGGATCAGCCGTGGGCCTGCGTCCGCGACTCCAGCTGATCGACGACGATCCCGCCGCGGCGGCCGCCACGGCCCACAATGTGCTTCGGGGCATGGGCCTCACCGACGGCTTCGCACCACTTGTGCTCGTCTGCGGTCACGGCAGCCACACCACCAACAACCCGCACGCCACAGGCCTCGACTGCGGCGCGTGTGGGGGCCAGACCGGTGAAATCAACGCACGCGTGCTGGCCGACGTCCTCAACTCGAGCGTCGTTCGCGCGCATCTCCAGGCGGCCGGTGTCACCGTGCCGTCGACCACCTGGTTCGTTCCCGCGCTGCACAACACCACCACCGACGAAGTCCATCTCTTCGACACCGAGCTGGTGCCTGACGCGCATCGCGCCCGGGTGGCCGAATTACAACGCTGGTTGGACGCAGCCAGTGCGCGGGCTCGGGCGGAGCGAGCGAGCAGCCTCGCGCTCGGACGCATCGGTGATCGACCCGACCGACTCGAACGGGTCGTACGCGAACGGGCCAACGACTGGTCACAGGTGCGGCCCGAGTGGGGACTCGCCGGCAACGCCGCGTTCATCGTCGCGCCCAGGTCGCGCACCCGCCACATCAACCTCGGCGGACGTTGCTTCCTTCACGACTACGACTGGCGACTCGACCCCGATCTCTCGGTCCTGACCCTGATCATGACCGCGCCGATGGTGGTCACCAACTGGATCAACCTCCAGTACAACGCATCGACGGTCGACAATCGTCGATACGGAAGCGGCAACAAGGTGCTGCACAACGTGGTGGGCGGCCACATCGGCGTGTTCGAGGGAAACGGCGGCGATCTGCGCATCGGTTTGCCCGTTCAGTCGCTGCACGACGGACACACACTGCGCCACGCGCCGCTGCGGCTCTCGGTGTTCATCGAAGCTCCCCGTCACGGCATCGACACCATCATCGGCGAACACGGCGTGGTCCACGACCTCGTCACCAACGCATGGCTCCACCTGCTGCGCATCGAACCATCCACGGGGACCGTCGAACGATGGACTCCTGCCGGTTGGACGACCCCCACCCACGAACGGAGAAACGATGAAGACCCAACAACAGCCTGAACCGACCGCCAACGCCGTCGTCGCGCCCGTGGGCATCGTCGGGGGCGGACAGCTGGCCCGCATGATGGTGCTCGCCGCGGCCCGTCTCGGGATCG
>JAYUFA010000002.1:0-3000 GCA_043738925.1 Actinomycetota bacterium | reverse complement strand
GCTCGGCCAAGGATGGCCCGTCGAATACGGTGGCAAGGGTCACGGCCCGGTCGAACAGTTCGTGTTCTTCGACGAGTCAATGCGTGCCGGCGCTCCGGTGCCGATGCTGACCATCAACACGGTCGGCCCGACGATCATGGCGTACGGCACCGATGAGCAGAAGGACTACTTCCTGCCGAAGATCCTCGGCGGCGAGATCCAGTTCTGCATCGGCTACAGCGAGCCGGGCGCCGGCAGTGACCTCGCCGCGCTCACCACGCGTGCCGAGCGCGACGGCGACGAGTACATCATCAACGGCCAGAAGACCTGGACCTCGCTCGCGAGCGACGCCGATTGGTGTTGGCTCGCCGTACGCACCAACCCCGAAGTGGCCAAGCACAAGGGTATCTCGATGGTCCTCGTCGATATGAAGAACACGCCTGGCATCACCACGGTGCCGTTGAAGCTGTTGCCAGGCCACGACATCTGCCATGTGTTCTTCGAGGATGCACGCGTGCCCGTCAGCAATCGGGTGGGCGAGGAGAACGGCGGTTGGCGTCTCATCACCAACCAGCTCAACCACGAGCGCGTCACGTTGTGCAGCTCAGGAATGATCGAGAAGTACATCGACGAGACTCGCGACTGGGCCCGTGCCACCACATTGGCTGACGGCAGCCGAGTGATCGACCAGCAGTGGGTGCAAGTGCTCATGGCGCGCATCTACGCGCGGCTCGAGTTCCTGCGCCTCATCAACTGGAAGATCGCGTGGTCGGCGCAGGCCAGCAGCTTGCACCCGGCCGACGCATCGGCAACCAAGGCCTTCGGCACCGAGTTCTTCCTCGAGGCGTTGCGCGGCTGTCAAGAAATCGTCGGCCAGGCCGGCTACCTGCCCGCCGGGTCACCTGGTGTCGTGTTGGCCGGCCAGCTCGAACAAGCAACGCGCGGCCTATTGATCCTCACGTATGGCGGCGGCACCAACGAACTCCAGCGCGACATCATCTCGTCGTTCGGGCTCGGCATGCCCCGCGCCGACCGCTGACCCGTCCGCACCTTCTCCGAAAGCGTTTCCATGGACTTTGCACTGAACGATGAACAAACCGCGACCCGCGAGCTGGCGCGGCAGATCTTGGGCGACATCGAAACCCCCGAGCGGCACAAGGAACTCGAAGCCGCAGGGGAGTGGTTCGATCGCAAAGCGTGGACTGCGCTTGCGGATGCCGGGCTGATTGGTATCGGCTTGCCCGAAGCACACGGTGGCGCCGGGCTTGGCTTCCTCGCCGTTGCGCTGGTGCTCGAAGAGGTCGGGCGCACCGTGGCCAAGGTGCCGTACCTCGCGTCGGTGGTGATGGGTGCGTTACCGCTCGCGCAGTTCGGTACGAGCGAGCAACAAGCGGCGTGGTTGTCGAAGCTCGCCGAGGGCAGTGCGGTTGCCACGGCAGCGTTGATCGAGGGCGTACCCACCGTTGCGGTTGACGGTGCGGCCGGATGGGTGCTGAACGGCCGCAGGGACTTCGTGCCGGCCGGTCTCGATGCCGACCTCGTGCTCGTGCCCGCGAGCACGGCTGGCGGTACGACGGTGTTCCTGGTCGACACCAAGGGTGCGGGTGTCACGCTCGTGCGCCAAGACACCACCATCGGTATTCCCGAAGCGCAGCTCGTGCTGCACGATGCACCTGTGCTCGGTGTGCTTGGCGCCGTTGGTGGCGGCGACGAGGTCGCGGCGTGGATCACGCTGCGAGCCACGGCGGCGTTGGCGGCCACATCGGTTGGTGTGTGTGAGGCCGCGCTGCGTATGACCGCGGAGTACACCAAGACACGCATCCAGTTCGGGCGCCCGATCGCCACGTTCCAGGCCGTCGGCCAGCGCGCGGCCGACGCCTATATCGACACTGAGGCCGTGCGGCTCACCGCGCTGCAAGCCGCGTGGCGCATCGACGAGGGCATTCCGGCCGACAACGCCGTTGCGATCGCCAAGTTCTGGGCGGCCGACGGCGGTCAACGCGTCGTTGCTGCAGCGCAGCACCTGCACGGCGGCATGGGCGTCGACCGTGACTATCCACTGCACCGCTACTTCCTCTGGGCCAAGTCGATCGAACTCACCCTCGGCGGCGCAACCGCTCAGCTGCTCAAGCTCGGCGCGGCCATCGCCGCCGGCTGAACGCCCCGCGACCACACCGCGAGGCGGCCGCCTACCCGGGTAAGTAGAAGCCCATCACGCGGCCGTCGAGGACGCTTTCGAACCGCTCGCGGATCGCGTCTTTGGACTGCTCGAAGGGAAACACGCTGAAGCGGCCCGCCTTCACTGCGTCGATGGCGAGGTTGGCCACGGTGTCGGCGTTCTGTGCCGTGCCCTTCACCGCGCCGAGACGAGCCGAAACCGACCGCAACAGATCGCCGGGCTTGGTTGCGTCGCCCAACGCGTCGGGACGATTGCGGCCTGATTGGCCCAGCTTGGTGTTCACCAACCACGGCGCGACCACGGTCACGCCGATGGGGTGCGATGCTTCGCGCAGATCGGCGGCGAGCGTTTCGGCGATGGCGATCACCGCGTGTTTTGACGCGTTGTACGCACCGAAGCCGGCCTGGTTGAGATAGCCGGCAAGCGAGCCGGTGATGCAGACATGCCCTGGCCGGCTCGACGCGATCAACGGCGGCACGAACGACCGCACCATGTTGGCAACGCCCAGCACGTTGACGCCGAGCACCCAGTTCCAATCGTCGCGGGTCATGTCCCAAAGGGCGCCGCTCACCGAGATGCCGGCGTTGGGGAAGACGAGTTGGGCCACGCCGAAGGCGTCAGCAGTACGTTGCGCGAGGTCGTCGACAGCGTCCGAGTCACGCACGTCGACGAGCACACTGAGCACGTCGCCGAGCGCACTGGCTTCGCTCGCGGCCGAGTCGAGCGCAGCGGTTTCGACATCGGCCATCACCACGCGAGCACCTTCGGCGAGCAGGCGACGCGTGAGCGCAAGACCGATGCCGCTTGCCGCGCCCGTGACGACCGCAGTCGCGCCTTCGATC
>JAYUFA010000001.1:0-3000 GCA_043738925.1 Actinomycetota bacterium | reverse complement strand
GCCATGACGAATCGCCGCGAGCTGCAGTACGAGCCTCGACGACCGCTTCGCTGAGCGGCCGGGCGAGGTTCGCGGACTACTCGTGCGCACGCTTTTTGATGAGCGCGATGCGCGTTCCGGCGTCGTTGACATCGGCACCTTTGGCGTTCAGGAGTCGGGCGCGATCTCGCTCGGCTTCGCGGGCCGCCTTGGTGGTGTCGACGCGTGCCAGCGCAGCCTCGACACCGTGCTCCATGATGTACTCGGCCCACTCGACGAGGGCCTCGACCATGTCTGCCTCAGGCACGACAGCGACGTTCTGACCCTTGACGAACAGATGGCCACGCTTGTTGCCGGCGGCAATGCCAAGATCGGCATCGCGCGCTTCGCCCGGTCCGTTTACGACACATCCCATGACCGCGATTTGCAGCGGGATCTGGCGATCCTTGAACGCTTCGAGGGCCTGATTCGCAATGGCGATCACATCGACCTCAGCCCGGCCACACGACGGGCAGGCGATGAGATCGACGTTCTTGCGTTCACGCAGGCCCAACGCTTCGAGAAGCGCCCGACCCGCCCGCGCTTCTTCCACCGGATCGGCCGTCAGCGAGTAGCGGATGGTGTCGCCGATGCCCTCGGCGAGCAGCGTGCCGATACCGGCGCTCGACTTGATGAGCCCCGCGAACGTAGGGCCCGCCTCGGTGACCCCGAGGTGCAACGGAACATCTGTGAGCTCGGACAGCATCCGATACGCCTGGATCATCAGCGACACGCTCGACGCTTTCACCGAGATTTTGATGTCGTCGAAACCGACCTCGTCGAAATATGCCATTTCCTGCAGGGCTGACTCGACCATCGCCTCGGCGGTGACCCGCCCGCCGTACTTCTCGTACAACGCCGGATCGAGCGACCCGCCGTTGACGCCGATACGAATCGGCACGCCACGGGACTTGGCTTCCTGGGCCACGATCTTGATGTGCTCAGGCCGACGGATGTTGCCCGGGTTGAGCCGTAGACAGTGCACTCCGGCATCGAGGGCCGCCAGCGCCATCTTGTACTGATGATGGATATCGGCCACGATCGGCACCGGGCTGCGGGGCACGATCTGGGCAAGCCCTTCGGCGGCCTCAATCTCGTTGCAGGTACACCGCACGATGTCGGCGCCCGCGGCGGCGAGCGCGTAGATCTGTTGAAGCGTGCCTTCGACATCGGCCGTCTTCGTCGTGGTCATCGACTGAACCGTGATCGGCGCGTCACCGCCGACGGGCACCGAGCCCACCATGATGCGGCGCGTCAATCGTCGCGGAAACGCTGCGGTCACGTCCATACGAACGTCTTTCTACCGTGCCGCTCGCCGCGACCGGCGCCCCAACCGGTCTCGAGACCGCTGCGTGGGTTCATCCGCCGATGGAAGGCGGTTGGATGATGTCACGGAACAACGCCAACAGACCCAAGAACACCATGAGGCCCGCGACGGCGTAGACCACCGGCAACAGCTTGGCCATGTCGGCGTGGTAACGCTTACCGTGGCGCGACCGCAGGCGCTCGTAGGTGGCGACCACGACATGGCCTCCGTCGAACGGCAGCGTCGGTAGCAAGTTGAATACGCCGATGAAGATATTGAACAGGGCGAACAGCCTCAGGAAGTTCGCGACTCCTTGGCGCCCGGCATCGCTCGCAATCTTGCCGAAGCCGTAGATCGACATCACGCGATTCTCGTCCGCCGTGAGGCTACGACACGTGCCTGAAGCCTTTGACGATGTGCCGGCGCGAAACGAGTCGGCGACGAAGGAGCCGACGTGGCTCGGTTGGAAAAAGCGGCCGATACCGCTGACTGCGGCCGAGGTGACTTCACCGAAGTCGCCGACGCTGCGGCCAGCCGCGACAAGCGGATTCTTGCGCGCGGTCGCAAAATCCGGGGAGACCCCGAGGAAGCCGCGGGTGACCTCGCGCGCCGGGGGCAGATCATTGACCGTGGCATCGACCGAGCACAGCTTGTCGAGACGCACCACCTCGACGCGGTAGCTGCCACCAACCGAAGCGATCGCCGCGAACCGGGAATACGTGCTGATTTCGGATCCGTCGACGCTGACCAATCGGTCGCCTGTTTCGAGGCCCTTGACCGCCTTCGCAATCGAACTGTTGAACCGTTCCGCGATGACTGCTGACGCGGTCAAGGTCTGGTTGCCGCGAGCGTATGTCACGCTCGTGTCAGCGCCGTTCGAGCCCACGAGCAATGGCGCAAGGTCGGTGAACTTGCCGACGGGCTGGTCACCGATACGCAGAAGTCGATCGCCGGGTTGGAGGCCCAAGATCGATGCGGGCGAGCCCTCGGTGACCGACCGGATGGTCCATGCACCCGTAGGCACGCCGAGACCCACGTACAAGATCATCAGCAGGACGAACGCCTGGAAGAAATGCATCGTCGAGCCGGCCACCGCCACGGCCATACGACGTGGATAGGTGGCCTGACGGTAGGCGCGTGGCTCGTCTTCGGGAGCCACCTCCTCGAGATTCGACATGCCGATGATGCGGACGTACGCCCCGAGGGGGATGGCCTTGAGCCCGTAGGTGGTCTCGCCGCGAGTGAACGACCACAGACGGGGACCAAAGCCGAGGTAGAACTCGGTGACCTTCATGCCACCGCGCTTGGCCGCCACGTAGTGGCCGAGCTCGTGCAGAAAGATCATCAGCACAATGCCGATGACGGCAGCCACGACCCACCAACCAACGGTGACGCCGAGGTAGGCAAGACCGCCGAGGAACAACACGAGGGGCACGGGCGTGTCTCGCACGTCGCCGCCGGAGCCCTTGAACGGCGGCGGCGGGGGCTGCGAGCGGCGCTGCTCGGTCGACGCGTCCGGTGACGATGGCGTCGGCTCAGTCACAATGCTCACGCGGCGGCGGCCCTTCGGTCGACGATGGCCAGGGCGGCGGCACGCGCTCTCTCGTCCGCGTCGAGCACCGCTTCGGTGCTGTCGGCAGGCGTGGCGTCCCATTGCCCGAGGGCTTCTTCGACTA